>JAYRWF010000143.1:0-3558 GCA_041918195.1 Anaerolineales bacterium | reverse complement strand
CGTCAGAATGATCTGGACGCCTGAATCTGCCAGCATGTAAGCCAAGCGATCCTGTGGGTAAGCAGGATCCAATGGCAGATACGCGCCGCCTGCTTTCAGAATACCCAGCAGCCCAATCGCCATCTCCAGCGAACGCTCAACACAAATTCCTACCAGGCTTTCTGGCCGGACGCCTTTTTCAACTAAGAGGTAAGCCAGGCGATTCGCCTGTTGATTCAGCTCCTGATACGATAACGAATGCTCTTCTTCGCCCCCGGTAAAAATCACCGCCTGGGCTGTAGGCGTAATCCTCACCTGCTGTTCAAATAATTGGTGCACACAACGTGTTTCGGGAGGTACACCAGGCGTATTGACCCAATTTTCAAGAATGTAGCGCCTTTCTTCATCTGCCAGCATCGGAACGATTCCAACCGGCTGGTCGGGTTGATCCAGTAAGCCTGTGATCAAGTTCTTGAAGTGAACGATCATCCGCTCAATCGTTGACCGGTCGTATAAATCGGTGTTGTATTCCAAAGATCCATTCAGTTGAGAGTGATAGCGTTCTTCCTCAGCTACATGCTCCAATTCGACCGTTGGTGTTTCAACCAGGGTTAGAGTCAAGTCAAAACGAGCAATACCTTCATGCAGCTCCAAAGGCTTTAAAGCGATTTCCGCACCAGGTGATGAAGTATTGGATGCTTTTGGCATCTGGCGGGGAGCATTCTGGTGAACCAACATCACCTGGAACAAGGGATGGTAACTCATATCACGTGCTGGGTTGAGCGCATCCACCAGCATCTCGAAGGGAATGTCCTGGTGAGCATACGCGCCTAAGGTTGTCTCGCGGGCGCGCTGCAATAATGTCCGAAATGTCGGCGCGCCGGACAGGTCGCCACGTAACACCAGGGTGTTGACAAAGAATCCAATCATACTTTCCATCTCGGAGCGTGTCCGGTTCGCGATCGGCGTGCCAACGGCAAAATCCTCTTGGCCGGTGTAGCGAGAGAGAAAAGCCTGGAATGCAGCCAGCAGGCCCATGAACAGCGTGGCTCCCTCTTGCCGGCTAAGAGCCTTTAATTTCTCAAGCTGGTCGCCAGCCAGCTCAAAAGTCACCTGAGCACCGTTAAAGGCCTGGGCAGCCGGGCGCGGCCGGTCTAAAGGCAATTCAAGCAAGGGTGGCAACCCAACCAGTTGTTCTTTCCAGTAATCCAGTTGGTTTTCAAGCACCGCCCCTTGCAGCCAGTTACGTTGCCAGGCAGCGAAATCAGGATATTGCAATTCGGGGACTGGTAGGGTAAACGCTTGGGACTGTTCGATTTCTGCCCAGTAGAAGGTTAATATTTCCCGAATGAATATCCCCAGAGACCAATCATCCGTGATAATGTGATGCGTGTTCAGCAAGATGACATGCTGCTCTTCGGACAGGTGTAATAAAGAAAGCCGCAGCAAGGGACCTTGCGCCAGGTCAAAGGGTTTCAGAGCCTCCTGCCTGGCTAACTCCATAACCCTGGACTGCTTAACCTCCGGCGACAGGTGAGTCAAGTCGATGACCGGCACGCTTACTTTCAACTCCGGTAAAACCACCTGGACCGGTTTGCCATCTGCCTGTGCAAAAATCGTGCGCAGGGATTCATGTCTTTGCACAACCCGATTCAGGCTGGCCTGCAAGGCAGTGCTGTTCAACGACCCATCCACCTGGAAGAAAGTCGGGATGTTATACAGCGGCGCGCCTGGCATGAGCTGGTCAAGAACCCACAGGCGCTGCTGAGAGAAGGACAACGGCGGTCGTTCGATCACCTCGCCAGTCTCCGGGTCACGTGGCAGGCGAGTAATTGGAGGCATCTGGAGTCCCAGGTTGATACGGCGATAGCTCTCCACCTGCCCCGCCAATCCAGCCACGGTTGGCGCCTCAAACAAGACCCGCAAGGGCAAATCGGTTTCAAATGCGTCGCGCAAGCGCGAGATGACCTGAGTAGCCAGTAAGGAGTGTCCACCAAGATCGAAGAAATTATCAAGTGAGCTGACCCTGGCTAACCCAAGTATCTCTGCGAAAATACCCGCAATAATCTCTTCTTGCGGCGTCCGAGGCGCTATATACTGAGTTATTGAATCAAGTCGCGTCAATTCAGGTTTTGGCAACCGCTTGCGATCGACCTTGCCATTCGGGCTTAAAGGCAACTCATTCATAAAAACAAACGCAGCCGGGATCATATAATCTGGCAACCGCGCCTGGAGATGCTGGCGCAGATCGCTGATGGAGATGCTCGCAGGGGGCGGAATAATTGCCTCTGGGAGCTCGCCAGAGCTGCCTATTTCCGATAACTCGTTGGGAATCACGTAAGCGACCAGGTTCTTGTATCCGCTTTCTTCCCAATACCAGACTACAGACTCGCTTACGAGCGGGTGCTGATTGAGCACTGCTTCAATTTCGCCCAGTTCTACCCGGAATCCCCGGATCTTAACCTGGAAGTCTACCCGTCCCAGGCACTCAATATTCCCATCAGGCAGATAGCGGGCCAGGTCACCGGTTCGGTACAGACGTTGCTCACCAGGTACAAAGGGGTTGATAATAAACTTCTCGGAGGTTAGCTCGGGACGATTGAGGTATCCCCGGGCGACCCCGGCGCCGCCGATGTATAGCTCTCCCGGCACGCCCACTGGTAACGGTTGCTGGTTAACATCCAGGATGTACAGTTGGGTGTTGATAATCGGGCGGCCTATCGGAACAATCCCAGCTCGAAATCGATCCGAGGCCAGGCTACTGCCCGGCGGCGTCCAATAGACGCAACAGCCAACCACCGTCTCGGTTGGCCCATATTCATTCACCAGCGCTGTTTCTGGGGCATACTGTTGCCAGAAGCGAATATGGTCCACGGTCAGGTTTTCACCCCCGATGATGAAGGAACGAGTGCAGCCCTGTGCTTCTTCAGCAGGAATCTGCTCACTCAGCAACTGCAGATGAGCCGGGGTGATTTTGATCAAGCTAAAGGGTGGGTGCTTCAGGCTTGCCTGATATTTCAGCGCATTGCTGAGCAACTCAACTCCGAGACCCTCCGGCAGCAGAAAAGCCGCCCGGCCGGAAACCAATGGGGAGAGCAGGCTGGTAACCGTCAGGTCAAAGGAAATCGAAGAATGAACTGGTGAGCCTTGTCCCTCAGGAAGTGGATATGCCTGGACGCACCAGGTCAGGTAGTTTACCAGGCCGCGGTGATGGATCATCGCACCCTTCGGCAAACCGGTCGAACCCGAAGTATAAATGACGTACGCCAGGTTAGCTGGATTGACCGGACTGGTCGGATTTTTCGAGCTCTCAAGCTCGATATCTGACCAATCCTGGTCGAGCAAAATCACCTTTACATTTGGCGAGGTTTGAAGCTGAGCAGCCAGGTGAGCCTGAGTAAGCAAAACCTGGGCATTGCTATCTGAAAGCATGAACGAAAGCCGCTCTGCGGGGTAGGTAGGATCGAGAGGGACGTAAGCCCCGCCTGCTTTGAGGACGCCCAGCAAACCCAGCACCATTTCTGGCGACCGCTCGACACACAGCCCCACCAGTGAATCTGGACCCACACCAAGTTTCTG
>JAYRWF010000142.1:0-2181 GCA_041918195.1 Anaerolineales bacterium | reverse complement strand
TACCCAGAGGCAATCCAGTTTGCGAAGCAGCAGGGGATCAAGATTCCAATGCTGTCCTAGGGGAGCAAAGTAATTCTTCCAACAAAAATCGGTCGCCTGGCGACCGATTTTTGTTAGAAGAATTACCTGTTTAGGGTTCCAGATACTGTCGGAAGAAACCAACAATCCGGTTGTAGCAGTCCACCTTGTTGGGGAACTTGATCACATCATGGCCTTCATCGTGATAGACCACATAATCCACCTGTTTGCCAGCAGCACGCAGGTTCTCAACTACATCACGAGATTCGGGTTCGACTACGCGCGGATCGTTTGCCCCCTGCATCACCAATAACGGGCAAGCCAGGTTCACTAAGTGTGTGCTGGGCGAGCGATCGGTTAGAAAATCGTGATCCCTATCCGGTTCGCCGATGGCCTGGTAAAAATAAGTTTTCCAGGTCTCGGGCAAGCGTTCCATGAAGGAAAACAAGTTGTAAGGGCCAAACATATCGACTGCTGCTTTCCAGAGCTCGGGATGACGACCTACCAGGGTCAAAGTCATGTAGCCGCCATAAGAGCGGCCCATCACACCAACGCGGCTCATGTCCAACCGTTTATCTTGCTTGAGCAACTCATAAGCAGCAACATGATCCAGGCGATCGAGCCCGCCCCAATCGTGATCCACGCGTTTCATGTAAGACATGCCGTAGCCACTGCTGCCGCGCACGTTCGGCACCCAAACCGCAAAGCCATTCAGGGTAAAAAACTGGATAAGGGGCATGGAAAACCAGGTGAAATCGGGGCGTTCCTGGCTCTGTGGGCCGCCATGAATATAGAAGATGACCGGGCGCGGCCCAGAGAAGCCCAATTCGGCGGCAGGCAAGTATAGGCGTGATGAAATCCGAAGCCCGTCATGGCTGGTGTAGGGGTAATCTTCACCGGATGAAAGCAGGTGGGGCGATATTCCCAGGACGCGTTCATTGGTTTGCCGTTGAAGTGCTCCGGATGGATCCAACAGGTAGATTTGGGAAGGCGAGGTAGCTGTTGAAAAGGAAATCACAAAGCGTCCAGTGGCCTTTTCATAATCCAGGGATTCCAGGACCCCGTTACTTAACTCACCCATCCCAACCAGAGCTCGCTGGATGGTCATGCGGCGGCTAGCCTCATCAAAGAGGCCCTCATAAACCCAGGAGCTGCCATCGATATTATATGAAATCGTGTACCGGTTGCCTGCCAGGTGAGCCAGGCCAGTCATCTCACCCACGCCCTGGTGCAACAGACCATCAACAGCCACCGCTTCAACCAGATCTGGCCGGTTAAGCTCGAAATAACCAAGGCTATAGTGGTCATCGAAAATAGAATGGACCATCAGCAGGCCGCCTTCAACGGTCAAGTGGCAGGCGCCAATCCCATTCGGGACGACCTTTTCACCCGGCTGGCGCTGGTCAAGCGGCTTGCCAAACAGCAAACGACGTTCTCCGGCGCCTTGTTCCCACGTATAGAGGACGATATCGCCAGCAGTGTAGCTCTCCAGGGTGACCGCTAGCGAAAAACTCTCGTTTTGGGCGATAGGAAAATTCCCGTAGATACTGCCGCCCATTTCAATCACATCAAGTGTCGACAGGTTCACTCGAAAGCTCTGGTATACCGGGCTCTTACGCGGGTCAACCGAAAAGAAAGCCAGGTGGCTTTCTGGGTCATACTCGCCAAGAAAAACCTGCTGCCCGGCGAAGCGCTCGCCGAACACCGGTTCTGGAATACCACCCTCAACCGGCAGGAAAAGAGGTTGGTAGTTTTCGTCTCCATCCTTGTCGAGCATAAGCAATATCTTGCCCAGCCCAGGCAAGACCCGGTAGGGGTAACCGTTCATCAGGTGAGGGTTAGGCAAGGCAATATCCGGCGAAATCAGGGGCTCAGGCACACTGCCGCCTACGCGCATACGATACAGGCTTAACCGCCCAGATAAGTCGCTGATGAAGTAAATCCAATCCCCAACCACCTGAGGTTGGACAAATTGGCGTGCAGACAACAAAGATTCGATCCGGTACTGGGTCATCATTCACCTCTTCGTAAAAAGTTCAAACCCTTTTATACCATAAGAGGTATTAAAATAAGACATTCTAAATTGACGAAACCAAGGTAATCACGATTATGAATCGTAAAAATAGATTGGCTTTTCCTGCCTTGCTTGGCCTGCTGGTCTTC
>JAYRWF010000141.1:0-2626 GCA_041918195.1 Anaerolineales bacterium | reverse complement strand
GTTTTAGAACCGAATCCAATTCATCGGAGTAAGCCAGGTAAGGGCCTGTGGGTGAAAAAGCAAGCGCCTGGCCCTTCGCTTCCATTAACTTTATATATCCCAAAGTCCGGTCAAACAGGAAAATTTCATCGTAAGTCCGAAATGCCAGGATCTGCGAGTCGTAAGACCAGGCCAGGTCAAGGAGAGGAGATGAGCTATTCGGGCGTGGTAGCATCTTGACCAGGGGTAACAGGCGCTGCAGGTTTTGCCTGGAGAGGGTTTCCGTCTGATCGGAAATATTCCCATTGAGAACGACTGGGCTTGGATAACCAGCCGAAACTTGTTCGGCAGCCACTGCCTGGGCTGTCGCGGGCTGGCTCGCAGCAGGCAAGCTACCTTCCTGCTGATATGCCTGGGCAGTTTTCAGTTTCAAGCCCTGGAAATCATAATAACTGATGCGCGGTAAGCCATCGCCGCCCAGGGCGATCGAAGAATATTGCTCACCCGGCCCGTTTGCATCAACCACTTGCGTGGTCCAACCCGAACTTGACCGGAAGGCGTAATGCAGCACATGATTGGCGATCGTGGAATAGCTGATATGGGCGCCATTTTGGTCGACAGCCAATGAGCTATATGGCCCCACGTCACCGCTTGGATCAACGACCTCGATTTGCCATTGGGCGCCATCCCAAAAGGCAAATTTCAGCTTGCGAGTAGCCTGCTCATAATAACTGATCTGGGGATTGCCCAGTGTGTCAAAAGCCAGGGAGGAATAGACCCCGACACCTGGTCCGGGATCGACCGGCTCAACCTGCCATTCGTCGCCAACCAGCCGGGCGAATTTCAAGCCCGAATCATAGAACGAGACACACGGAATCTTTTCAGGAGATATCTTCAGGCTGGCTCCTAATCCATCTGGGCTCGCCCTGGCGACGAATCCCGGCGTCCAGCGGTTGGCGTTATAACGCAACAAGACCAACCCTGCGATGGCATTGTCATAATAAAGAACCAGGGGCTGGTCGTTCGCATCCAGGGCAAGCGAAAGATTGATGATTCCTGGGTCGCTTCGTTCGGTGACAAAAGAAGTCCGCCAGGACCTGTTCAGATACTGGGCGAATTTGATACGTTTGTTCTTGCGATCAAAATAGGCGATCTGCGGCTGATCACGAGAATCGATCGCCAGGCTGATGAAATTCCCAACCAGGCGATCGGAATCGACCGTCTCCGGCTGCCAAAGATTGCCGGGTTTGGTTGCGTAGATCAGGTCTTCGTCCAGGTCATAGAAATAGGCAATGTGCGACCGGCCTTTCGAATCAACTGCGATCGAGTTGACCACGCCCATTTCCGGGCGCCCATCCACGACGGAAAGCTCCCAACGGTATTCCGGCGCTGCCGCGGCAGCAGAGGGCGCATCCAGCACTGGCGCAGTAGCCTCCAACAGCGCTTCTGCTTGAGCAGGAGCTTCGGTCGAGGCCATCGCAGCAGGTAAAGCTTGTGCCTCGGGGGATTGGCTAACAGCAATTTCCTCGGTCGCAACGGCAGGTTCCGTTAGGCGCTGGCCGACTTCTTGGGCCGACGTAGCCACGACCTGGGTCGCAACTGGCTCTGACCCACGATCAGATCCGCCCGCGATGAGATCCTTTCCGGGGCCAAGTATGAAAAACCAAACCCCCGCAATAACCAGTACAGCCAGGCCAAGCAGAAGCCAGAATAAAAGAGGGAGCTTCTTTTTTGAGGTTGGGGGTGGGGGTGGAATTTCTTCCCCTTTGAGGGTGTATCCGCAAAATGGACAAAAGCTGGCCTCAGATTTAACCGCTTGGCGGCAGTTCGGGCAGGTCGGTGCAGCCGGTACAGCCGGTACAGCTGGAGGTGCTGGAAAAGGATTCCCGGTGACCGGGCAGAATTTTGCGTGGTCCGGATGGGTACCCTGGCAATAGGGACAATGCATCGGGGTTTATCCTAGCTGAGCCCCGCAGGACCCACAATATTGCCCGGTGAGGGGGTTGACTGCGCCACAAACCTGACAAGCCCGGTTTTCTGACGTGTATTGCTGCTCCGAGCGCAAGCGCAGCAACCAGACCGGCAATCCCTGGAAGAGGCTGACGAGCATCCAAAGAATTAATCCAATCGCTACAAATAAGAAGAACAGGTTTAGAACAAGTAGTCCATCACCGGATCGGTCATAGGTAATTACCAACGAATAAATCCCTCGATAAAGCTGGGGCAAAGCGACCAGGATTATTGCACCCGCCAGGAGAGTCCTGGCCTCGCCAAAGGTTCGAAATGCTTCCGGCCAGCTCCCCCATACTTCACTGGCGTAAAAAAGCAGTGCGATGGCGAAGAGAAAAAAGAAAACCAGGCTAATCCAACCCGGAAGCCGGATCTCCCAGCCGGGTTGAAAACTTTGCTTGACAAACGGCATCGCCAGCAAGACCGTTTTCGCCAGCCACAGGCTAAACAGGATGATTAAAATCCGGGCCGTAGCGATGCCAAGCCGGGGTAGGGCCATTGGGCTAAACTCAACCCCCGCCGCGGCCGCGTATACCGGCGCCGTTTGAGACGGAGCCGGTGGCTGATCCAATCGTTGGCCACATTTGACACAAAACTGGTAGCCAGGTTCATTCGGGGTATTGCAATGATAACAAAT
>JAYRWF010000140.1:0-2474 GCA_041918195.1 Anaerolineales bacterium | reverse complement strand
TGGCTAACCGGGTAAATTTGAGAGTGGCTGGCTGGACAGGTCAAGCAAATGATCCATGCGCTGGACCTTGGTGACCAGGTACTGGGCATTTTCTTGATGGATGGTGACCTCGACGGGGATCCGCTCGCTGACCTGGACCCCCAGTGCCTGGAGATGAGCGATCTTACTCGGGTTGTTGGTCAACAGGCGAATTGAACGTACCTGCAGATCGTCGAGGATGCGGGCAGCCACCGTGTAATCGCGCTCATCCGCCTGGTGACCAAGCAACAAGTTGGCATCTACGGTGTCGTAGCCCTGGTCTTGGAGATTATAGGCTTTGAGCTTGTCGAGCAGACCGATGCCACGCCCTTCCTGGCGCAGATAGATGATGATGCCCCCGCCGGCCTGGGCGATCTGGCGCATGGCCTGGTGGAGCTGCTCGCCACAATCACAGCGGCGCGAGGCCAGTACATCACCGGTAAAGCATTCGGAGTGGACGCGCACCAGGACCTCCGCCTGGCCGGCTACTTCACCCATAACCAGGGCCAGGTGCTCTTTGCTGTCCTGGTTATTGTGATACAGGCAAAGCTGAAACTCGCCTTCCGAATTTGGGAGACGGGCGGAGACCATTTTGGTAACGACGCATTCTTTCATGGAAATTTTCCTTGGGAAACTGGGCTAGGACCGGTCAACCAGCAGCAGGGCGATCAGGGCGGCCTCAGCAGTCTTGCTAAGCAGTGCAAGCGGATCGGTGAAATCGCGATTGATGATGAGCCAGGCCAGGATGGTTACTGCCGAAAGCAGGATCAGCGCCCAGCGAACGAGCCGGCGATTGCTTCGAAAGAAGGGCTGAGGCAGGAAATAAGCAGCCAGGAGCGCCAGGTAGGCGATGCCGTTAAGAATGAATGGTAAGCCAAGCGCCTGGTAATCCCCGCCGCGCAGCAGGAGCGGGCCGAGGATGAGATGGATCAGGCCGGTGACCAGGGTGGAAAGGATGATGAAGATGCGGAGAGGGGTGAGTTTTTTGTCCATTATTGTCTCCAGGGATCAGCAGGTATTGTAATTGGTTGGGGGGCTGGTTTGGTGGTTGGCGGCGCTAAGGTCTGGCTTTCCACTTGCGCCGGGGGGGAGGTAAGGTATGTAGAGGGTTTCCAGCCAGCCTGGGTGCCCAGCCACAGGCCAAACAGGCCGATCAGGATATCCCGGCCGCGGATGAGCAGGCTGAGGCTCAGGCCGGCAGCCTGGCTGAATCCGAAAGCTTGCAGGGCGAGGACCTGGCTGGCTTCAAGCAAGCCAACGCCGCCGGGGAGCGGGGTCAGGAATGCCAGGCGGGTGGCGGTGAAGCCGGCGATTGCCTGGGACAGGTTCAGATTGGCGCCTAGAAAGGCAGACATCAGGCGATACTCGAAAACCATGGCCAGCCAGACCAGGCCGGAGATCACCAGGGCCGCAAACGCGGTGACGAGATGATCCTTAAAGAAAAGGGCGATCTGGCTTTCGGTCGCAGTGACCAGCGGGGGGACTGCTTTCAGCCAGCGCAGAGTCCATAACCGGGCGGGCAAGTGTAAGACCAGGGTACTGAATGGGCGGCGACCAGTGGACAGGCTCCAAAAGTAGAGCAAGGGGAGAGCCAAGAACGCTCCGGCCCAAAGCGCTAACTGCGGGCGGGCCAGGCCGGGGAGCAGGCCGGAACTGGCAATAAATAGCACCCCAGCAGCCAGGAAGGCGAAATTTGCGCACAACTCGAAGAGCTTATCCAGGGCGACCGCGGCAGTGGAGGTGCTGGCTGGCACGCCATGACGGGAAGTCGCCAGGTAAACCTGGAGCGGCTCGCCGCCAAACTGGGTGCCGGGCGTAAAATAACTGATCGAAAAGCCGACGATGCGGTAGATGGATAATTGGTAATATGGAATCCGGTAGCCAAAAGCGCGTAAAATTAACCACCAGCGGGCGCTGAAGAGCAGCAAGATGGCAGCGTTGACTGCCAGCAGGATCAGGATCTCCAGAGCTGTCAGGGTACTCAGGATGGCACCTATGGCGCGCCATGGCAGCAGGCGAAGCGCCAACAAAGCCGTAACCAGGAGGGCCAGTCCAAACAAGTTAGCTGGCTTCAGGTAACGTTTCATCGGCGGTTCTCTTTTGAGAGCGGTGGGCCTGGCCAGGGGGATTGCGATACCAGACTTCTTCGGGCGTCCAGAGCGAGTAGCGGCTGCCGCCTAAAAACACCAGTGCGCTATAGGCGGCGACCTGAATGTATTGAAGCAGGGCTGGCGAGAGGAGATGCTGGCTCAAGCCGAGCAAACCCAGGGCGACCCCGGCGCTGATCCGCACGGCGACGCCGAGCAAGACCAGAATGGCGGCCAGGGTCTGAAGCAGGAGAAGCAACAGGTCGGGATAGGTTTGGATTATATCCTGGCGGAGGATTTGGGCAGCGAAAACGATTGCTAGCCCGGTCAAGGACAGGCGCACAAAGAGCTGCAGCAGGGGAAAGATGC
>JAYRWF010000139.1:0-3102 GCA_041918195.1 Anaerolineales bacterium | reverse complement strand
CGATCTGGGGGAAGAAGTGAACATCATCGGAGAGTGGGTGAACCAGGCTGCCGAGCAGTTCGAGAAGCCCAGCCGGCCGCAGGTCCAGGAATCGGCGCGGGCGATCCGGGCGATTGTCGAGCGGATCATTCGGGAACGCCAGCAACCTTTCGAGGATCGCGGTGATTTGCTCAGTTCAATGATCCTGGCGCGCGAGGATGTTACCCGGCTGGATGATGGACAACTGGCGGACCAGGTGATGACCTTGTTAATCGCCGGGTATGAAACCACCGCCAACGCGCTGACCTGGACCTGGTACTTGCTCTCGCAGAACCCGGCAGCAGGGGAGCGACTGCGCCAGGAGGTTGGGCAGGCGCTTGGTGGCCGGCCGCCACAGTTTGCTGACCTTTCCCGGCTGCCGTACCTGCGCATGGTCTTTGAAGAAAGCCTGCGCCTATACCCGCCGGCCTGGATGATCGGGCGGCGAGCGCTAGGCCCGGACCGGATCGGTGGTTTTGACGTCTTGCCCGGAACGGTGATCGCGATCTGCGCCTATACTTTGCACCGCAACCCGCGCTTCTGGGATGCGCCGGAAGTCTTCCAACCGGAACGTTTCAGCACCCAGGCCAGCCAGGTGCGGCATAAATACGCCTATATTCCCTTTGGGGCGGGGCCGCGCCAGTGCATTGGCAATACATTTGGCCTGATCGAGGCCTCGCTGGTCCTGGCCTGCGTGGCGCAGCAATTCGAGCTGCGCCTGGCGCCAGGGACTGAAATCCAGCCCCAGCCACTGTTCGTCTTGCGGCCCAATCGCGACTTGATGATGACTTTACATCGCTGAGGAAGAGGGTTCAGCCAAGAAACGTTCTCTTCGACAATTATTCCCCAAGAATCTCTGGCCGGAGCGACTCGAAATCCTGGACGGCCTGCTCGTAATCATCCGGCCGGCCGAGGTCCTGCCAGTAGCCGGTGAAGGGATAGCTGATCACGCGCTCGCCAGCCTGGATCAGGCGCAGCACCAGGTCAGGAAAATCAAGATACTGGTTATAGGGGATGTATTCGAGGACGCGCGGCTCGAAGACATAGATGCCCATGCTGACCAGCAGGGGGTAAACTGGCTTTTCAATGTAATCGACGATCTGGTTTTCAGACAGGGGCGCAGATCCGTTGGAAGCGCCGTGGATCTGGATCACACCCAGGTCGATCTTGACCTGGCGCTGGTGGGTGGCAATGGTTGCGATCGCCCCGCTCTGGCGATGGCTCTCGACCAGGTCAGCGATGCGCAGGTTGGTCAGGATGTCGCCGTTGGCAACCAGGAAGGAATCGTCCAGGCCGTTGACCAGCGAGAGCGGCCCTGCGGTGCCGAGCGGGTTTTCTTCCAGGCTATAGCGGATGCACAGGCCGAGTTGCTGGCCGTTCTGGAAAAAGGATTCGAGCAGGTGGGCCATGTGCCCAACGGTCAGGATCACTTCGTCGACGCCGGCGCGTTTCATCTGGCGGAGCAATATTTCCAGGATCGGCAGGTCGCCGATCGGCATGAGTGGTTTGGGGAGGATTTTGGTGTAGGGCGCCAGGCGAGCGCCTTTGCCGCCGGCAAGGATAACAGCTTTCATATGGTGTATGTACCCGGCTGGTAGAGGTCAAGATGTTCACGGATCCAGGCGATGGTTTCAACCAGGCCCTGTTCCAGGCTGACTAGCGGTTCCCAACCCAGGCGCTGGCGAGCCAGGCGGTTGTCTGAGAGCAGGCGTTGGACTTCGCTTTTTACGGGCCGCAGGCGATCTTCGTCGAGCTCGATCTTGACGGGGCGGCCAGCCAGCCGGATGACTTGCTTGGCCAGTTCGCCAATCTGGATCTCGCTGCCCGCGCCGAGGTTGAAGGTCTGTCCTTCGATGCCGGGCGCCTGGTCGGCGAGCAGAAAGCCGCGCACAGTGTCGTGGATAAAGGTGAAATCGCGACGCGTCTCCAGGCTGCCGAGGCGGATGACAGGTTGGGTCAGGGCCTGGGTAATGATGGTCGGGATGACTGCCCGGGCAGACTGGCGCGGGCCGTAGGTGTTGAACGGCCGCAAGGTTACGACCGGCAGGTCATAGGTGCAGAAAAAACTTTCGGCCAGCTTATCGGCGCCGATTTTGCTGGCTGAATAAGGCGATTGGCCCTGGAGGGGATGGTTTTCGTCGATTGGAACCTGGCGGGCAGTGCCATAGACTTCGCTGGTCGAGGTGTGGATCAGGCGCTGGACGCCAGCGGTTTTGGCAGCCAGCAGGACGTTAAGTGTGCCGATGATGTTGGTCTCGACGACTTCGGCCGGCTGGCGATAAGAGTAAGGGATCGAGATCAGGGCGCCGAGGTGGAAGACCAGGCTGACGGCCTGCATAGCAGCCTGGACGGCGTTTAGGTCACGCAGATCGCCGGGGAAGAGCTCGACCTGGGGTAGCAGTTCAGCCGGGAGCAGGCGGAGCAGGCCGGGGTCGCGGCGTGAGTTGTAACGTACGAAAGCGCGCACCCGCGCGCCCTGGCGGGCCAGGGCTTCAACCAGGTGGCTGGCGATGAATCCACCGGCGCCGGTGACCAGGATGGGGGAATCGGTCATTGAGGATTGCATAATCAGGAATTATACAAGGTTTTCCGGTAGTTGGTTGAGGCGTCCTTCGACTGCGCTCAGGATGCTTGAGCCAGGCGAAGGGGCAATTCTGGTACAATGTTCACAAGGAGGATCGCCGATGACGCTGCCCCAGTTCCAGATCCAGTTTGACCCGCTGCCCGAGCCAGGCGCGGTGGTAGGGCTCGAAAAGGCGCGCTTCAGCTTGCTGAGCGAGCGCCTGATCCGGATGGAGTACAGCCCGAGTGGGGTTTTTGAGGACCGGCCGAGCCAGGCGTTCTGGTATCGTCGGCAGGCGGTTCCAGCGTATCAACAGCGCGCCGGGCCTGGCGACCAGAGTCTGGTGATCGAAACAGCATTCCTGAAGCTGGCTTACCGGGAGACGGGACTGGGTTTCGGCCCCGCCAATTTGTCGGTGCTGGTGAAGGCTACCGGGAAAACCTGGCAGTATGGCGATTCTTACTGGCGGGGAGAAAATTTACTGGGCACGGCGCGTACGTTGGATGAAGCAAGCGGCAAGG
>JAYRWF010000138.1:0-12327 GCA_041918195.1 Anaerolineales bacterium | reverse complement strand
TTTGACAATCGCCTTCAATGACGGCGTTCACTGTACGACCTACACACCGTAAGGTTCTTCCCAACGACAGAAAATGATACAGGCGGGGGTGCGTTCAGAAAACGCACCCCCACCTGTATGCTTAGAGCCAGAAGATCTAAATAAATGACCCAACAAATTTCTTCTCCATCATCCCTTCAAACATCCATGGAAGGAAAAGTTGTTCTGATCACTGGGGCAACCTCTGGAATTGGGTTGGCGACTGCCAAGGCCCTGGCTGCACTGGGTGCACAGACGGTGATCGTCGGTCGAAACGTCCAACGCACCCAGGATGCGATCGAGCAGATCCGCGCAGAGACCTTCAATCAGATGGTCGATTACTTGATCGCAGATCTATCTTCCCTCCAGCAGGTCAGCAAGCTGGCGAGCGCATTTTGCTCTAAATACGACCGGTTGGATGTCTTGATCAACAATGCCGGAGCGCATTTTTTTGACCGCCAACTCAGCCCAGACGGCTACGAAATGACTTTTGCACTAAACCAGCTCAGCTATTTCTTGTTATCCGCTCGATTATTGGAAAAATTGACAGAGACAGCCAATCAACATGGCGAGGCCAGGATCGTTAATGTTGCATCTGAAGCGCACCGCAGCGCCAAGATGGACCTGGAAGATCTCATGTACACACAGCGCAGGTATGCATTGGGTGGTTTTGGCGTCTATGCTCAATCCAAGCTGGCGAATATCCTATTCAGTTTTGAATTCTCCCGGCGACTGAATGGAAACGGAGTTACCGTGAACGCACTTCATCCGGGATTGGTGGCCACAAATATTGGCAGTGGACACCCTCTGGCAAAGATGGCTTTCCGGATGATGAGCCACTTCGCGATCACTGTAGAGGAAGGCGCGCAGACCCCCGTATACCTGGCCAGCTCACCTGCTGTCCGAGGAGTCAGCGGGCAATATTTCATTAAAAGCCAGCCAGTTGCAGCGGACCGGGCGGCTTATGACCTTGAGACTGCATACAGGTTGTGGGATATCTGCGCTGATCTGACCCAGCTGGGGAATACGTATCTGAACAGACCTTGACAAAATAGAACTTTTGTTCTATATTACAGCCATCGCACCCTTTACTGGTCACTTCCAATTCAACTATCTTGATGGAGGGTAACATGGCAAACAATTCTTATCCGTATCCACTATCAGCCGGCGCGTTTAAGCGGGTTCGAGCCTCGCGCGGCCTGGCATTTGGCGCAATAATCCTGGGCGCCTTGATTGCCTTCGAAATTTTTAACTACAGCACCACTGAATATGCCCTGGCCGATCTGCTCGGCAACCTGACCTTTCTAGGCATCCCCTGGGCGACGATCCTGTCACTGGCTTTCTGTGGAATAGATTTTGCAGGGATTGCCCGGTTGCATACCCCAGAAGACGGCACTGGCCAACCCAATGAGACCTGGTACCTCTTCGGAGCCTGGATCCTGGCCGCGACGATGAATGCCACGCTGACCTGGTGGGGCGTTTCGCTGGCATTAATCAATCACGCCAGCCTGGGGAGCAGCTTAATTGACCGGGGGACGATGGTGAAAGTCGTACCCGTCTTTGTTTCTGTTTTGGTGTGGTTGATCCGGGTATTGATTATCGGGACGTATTCAACAGCAGGGACGCGACTGCTTACGCAGCGAGATTACCGGAAACCGGTTCGAGCACCCTCCTTGCGGGATATGGCCAACAGCGGGCCAGCTCGGTCACTCGGTAATGGGACTATTTCTGCTCGGACTGCTCAAATCCAGAGCCGCACCTTTAGCACGGCAGCGCCAAAACCGCAACCTGCCTCGAGCCAGAATCCGAATCGCATTGACCCAAGCTACAGCCGACCAGAACCAGAATACGTACCAGCTGTTAGTGCAGCCCCCCTCAACCAGGCCAACCGCCGCTTCAACGTCCCTGAGACTGGACAAAACCCGGCCAGGCCACCAGACCCTGGGTCGCCGCGTCCACGTAGCTTCTAGCACAGGTAAACTCACATAACCAAATCATTGAGTTCTGGAAAGTCGACCCCAACCGGCGATCCAGAACTCAATCTTTATAATCTAACATTGACATCTCACGTTTTTCAAGTAAGATCAGTCCGCTATGGATCGACGTGGACTCATTTATGGGTTAATCGCATATGGCTTATGGGGCGTTCTTCCTTTGTATTGGAAGGTAATTCGGCACGTCCCGGCGCAGGAAATCCTGGTTCACAGGATTGTCTGGTCATTTATATTTCTTTCTTTGCTGCTCAGCCTCCGCCGGCAATGGGATTGGCTGCGCGGGGTGGCCCAGCAGCGCAGCACAATCCGAATCTTAATCGCTGCAGCTCTGCTATTATCGGTCAACTGGTTTATATATATCTGGGCGGTAAACGCAGGTTTTGTGGTCGAAACCAGCCTGGGATACTTTATTAATCCTCTGGTGAATGTCCTGCTGGGCACTCTCTACTTGCGGGAACGGCTACGACCAGGCCAGTGGGCAGCGGTCGGCCTGGCTGCCGCAGGCGTGCTTTACCTGACAATCAGTTATGGCTCCTTGCCCTGGATCGCTCTCAGCCTGGCATTTTCCTTCGGAATTTATGGATTGCTGAAGAAAAAAGTGAACTTAGGCGCGGCAGAGAGCCTTACGGCGGAGATGAGTGTGCTTCTCATACCAGCGATTGGGTACCTGGTTTACCTGGAATTTTCCCGGGTGGCTGTGTTCAGTAGCAGCGGAGCAACCACGGTGCTCTTTATGATTGGCACCGGTATCGTAACCGCCACGCCGCTGGTGTTTTTTGCAGCGGCTGCTCGGCGGGTACCACTCTCTATGCTGGGCTTGCTCCAGTATATTGCACCAACGATGCAGTTTCTGATCGGGATCACAGCCTTTCAAGAACCATTCACCCTTCAGAGGTTGGTAGGATTTGCAATCATTTGGGCAGCTCTGGCAGTTTACAGCCTGGAAGGCGCCTGGCAGCGCCGGATACAAACCGCCGCCCTGGGTTGATCCCGAGCGGCGGTTGTAATTCAGCATAAACTTCGATCTCGATCAAGCTCAATTGTCGAGGATGCGCGGTAAATCCTTGGCTTGCTCAATCCATTCTTCGACCATCGCCTGAGATGGCAAGACCTCCATAATGGTGTTCGCCTGGTTTATTTCAAGCAGTTTTTGAGTTAACTGCTCGGCTTTCCGACCGGCAAGATCGCGAATAGAAGTGACGCCTGCCAGCTCAAATAGCTCGGCAGCCTGAGGGCTGAGTCCACGAATGCGCAGAAGATCAGCCTGGCGCGCCCAGCGGGCAATCAACTTACCCGAGAGGCCCGTTTTCTCAGCCAAGCCCTGGCGGCCCCTGGCAGAGGCGCAGCGTTGGAGAAAGGCATGCAGGGTATCGATCCCCTGAGCTGCAAGAACCTGGTAATATTCAGAACCAATCCCCTGGATTTCAGAAACCGGGCGGTTAAATTGGGTTGCGATAGGAGGGTCAGTATCTTCACCCTCATTGTCACGCTCAGGAATCCACTCATTAGCCTGGACAGGCGGGACAGCCAAACCAGATCCTTCCGCATCTGCCAGTTCTTCTTCAACAGCCTGTTCAACCGCCTGAAGATCAGGTGTTTCAACTGGTTCGACAAGGTCGATTTCAGGCGTTTCTTGGGCAACTGCCTCAATTTCAGCCGGAACATCATCTACCAGCGCGGCGACCGGCGCTGGAGCTTCTTCTTCCAGGGCCCATTCGATCCCAGCCGGAATTTCAGAAGGAGTTTCTTCCTGGGAAACAACTGGACCGGTCTGTTCTTTGGGAAGATCAATCGCTAGAGCAGGCTCGGCAGGGGTTTCCGGCTCAAGGTCGGCAACCTCAAGCTCCTCTGAAACAGGTACGAGCGCCTCAAGCGCTGGCATCTCGAGATCAGGTTCTGGGATCGAATTCTCCTCCACTGGCTCGCTGGCTGGCACGCTTTCGACCAACTCTTCTATAATCGGGGCGGCTAGGATTACTGCAGGCGCCGCGTTTTCCAACGGGCCTATCCCCTGATCAGCTTGTGGAGTTTCCGAGCTTACCTCCAGAGGCGTAATCGCCTCGGTTTCTGGTATTACCGTTATCGGTTCGGTTGGTCCCATTTCAACAATTGGCAGCTCGCTCCGCTCGGCCTCCAGGATAGGTTCGGGCGCAAGCGGCGCCTCGACCGCCGGTTCTTTCCCGCCGCTAAAAAGACGGATCACCAGGACCACCAGTAGCACAATCGCCAGCAGCGCCAGGAATAACCCGGCTGCAACGTAGCCGAACAAAGGTGGTTGGAGCAGCCTGCTAACCAGATCATTAGCCGATGGTTGCTGCTGGGAAGCAGGTTGCTCCGGTACAGGCGAGCCAGAAGCCAGTGCTTCTGCAAAGGCATTGATCTCAGCAGCACGGTCGCCTTGAGCGCCGGCTTGCAAGGTCGATAAGGCTTCGGGAGCAAATTTTCCCAAAGCAGCTGAGCGCTGCTGCGCTAATTCGGCATTGGGATTTCGGGCATAGGAGTCAGCCGCCATATTCAGCCATTCCAGCCGCCAAGCAGATTGCAAGCCTTCAGGGCTGGCATCGGTCCACTGAACAGGCCAGACTACCCATCCCACCAGCAAGCCTGTAGCCAGGCCAACCAATAGGGCCAGCACAACCAAAAACCAAACACCACAGCTTTTCATTCCCGCTCCTTTCGTTGATCGATCAGCCTACGTAGCCAGGAGTTGAACTATTCTCACCCAGGATTAACCAATATTATAACATCCGCACAAATCGATTCTTGCAACGAAGGCCTGAATTACTCGTATATTGGTATTGATGATAAAATTTTGAGGTTTGAGGCGTAACGATAGATCCATTCCTCAACCTCAAGAAAGCAAAACTAAATTGGAGGTTGCGATGAGTTGTTTGAGAGTATTGCTGTGCATCATCTTCCCACCCCTGGCGGTGTTGGATAAGGGCTGCGGTTCGATTGTTATCACAACGATCTTGACCCTGGTGGGCTGGGTTCCAGGTGTAATTGCTGCACTGGTGATCAACACGCGTCAACCCTACTAACCATGCCGGAAGAGCATCCCTACGCCACTTTGCTTCAGAAAGCACAAGGCCTGGCAGACCAGATGGTCGCCTGGCGGCGGCAGATCCATCGCCACCCAGAACTTGGGTTCAGGGAATTTCAGACCGCCGTTACCGTCCAACAAGCCCTGACAAAGCTTGGAATAGAAAGCAGCGTCGGGATTGCAAAAACCGGCGTTGTCGGCCAGATCTTCGGCGGTCCCGGTCCAACGGTGGCGCTGCGTGCGGATATGGATGCACTGCCAATCCAAGAAACCAATGGCACCGAATTTGACAGCCTGGCGCCAGGAGTGATGCATGCCTGTGGACATGATGCCCACACGGCTATGCTGCTCGGCGCGGCCGCGTTACTCAAAGATCTGGCTGAGCAAGAGCACTTACCGGGCAATGTGCGATTGATCTTCCAGCCGAGTGAAGAGGCTCAGGATGAGGAAGGTAAATCCGGCGGGATGCGAATGGTTGAAGAAGGCGCGCTGAAGGACATTGCAGCAGTATTCGGCCTGCATGTCAATCCAGAAAAACCAGTCGGGACAGCCAGCACCCGCCCAGGGCCGCTGCTCGCCGCAGCAGACACCTTCAAAATTAGCCTGCATGGGCCAGGCGGCCACGCTGCCTCCCCGCACGAAACAATCGACACGATTGCCCTGGCCGGCTTGTTGATCCAGGCGATCCACCAACTGGTCAGCCGCCGGTTGAATCCGCTGGAATCTGGCGTGGTCACCATCGGCACTATCCATGGCGGATCGGTTGACAATATTATCCCGGATCGGGTAGTCCTGACGGGAACGCTGCGATCATTTACCCAAGCCAATCGACAGTTGCTGATCAGCGAGCTAGAAAAAACTGCCCGGATCGTTGAACCGCTTGGTGCACAGGTGGAAATCAGCATTCTACCCGGCTACCCGCCTACCATCAACGATGAGGTCGCAACAGCCAAGATGGCCTCGGCGGCCCAGGCCATCCTGGGGCAGGCCAACATATCCCTGGCAGAACCCGAAATGGGCGCGGAAGATTTTTCCTTTTTGGCCCAGGCTGCCCCAGGCTGTTTTATGCTCCTGGGAACGCATGATCCGAATTGGGATGGACCGGCCTGCCAATTGCACCAGCCAAACACCCAGATCTCCGAAGCAGCCCTTCCCTATGGCGCCGCCATCCTGGCGGCTACGGCCCTGGAATGGATGACTTCTCAGCCCAGTTGACCGAAATGACTGAGCTAAAAGATTCCACAAGACCAATCACTGGCTGGCGCCGGAGTGTGCAGCGATTCGTCTCCCTACAAGCAGCCACCCGGCTGCTTTCGAGATTCGTTGCCCGGATCGACCGTCCGTTCCTAAAACTAACCAAAGGACATTTCTCACCTTCTGGTTTCCTGGCTGGCTGGCCAGTGGTGACTCTCCAAACCACCGGCGCTAAAAGCGGCCAGGCCCGGATCACGCCTTTGATTGGCATACCCGATGGTGAGAAATTTATCCTGATTGCTTCCAATTACGGCCAAAACAGGAATCCAGCCTGGTATTACAACCTTGTAGCCAACCCGGTCGCCTGGGTAACTTTCACGGGCCGCAAAAGGCAGTACCACGCTATCGAAGCTAAGGGAGTGGAGCGGGAGCGTTACTGGGGGTTGGCCGTCTCCGCTCACTCCGGCTACCAAGATTATCAATCCCGGGCGGGTCGAACGATCCCGATCATGGTACTTTCTCCGATCGTAGAGAAAGATCAAGAAAAAATCGATAATCCGCCTTCCGGGTAGCCAAAGGTATAATTCATTCTCGTGTGGATATGAAACGCTTAAGTTGGGTTGAGATCATCAACCTGAATTGGTTTTGGCTTGGCCTGAACGTCCGGAACAACGCGGTTCAGGCCATTTTCCTTCCCTACCTGGTAAACGAGTTTGCAGCCGAGAGTTCTCGCAACTCTGCACTGGGTTTCGCCCGAGCTGCCGGGCTGATCGTGGCGATGTTAGCACAGCCAGCTTTTGGCGCGTTGAGCGACCGTAGTACGGCACGGTATGGCAGGAGGCGACCATTCATACTTTTCGGTGTTCTGCTTGACCTGGTGTTTCTGGGCTTACTTGCGGCCTCCAAGAGCTACCCGATGTTGATCGTCTCGATTGTGCTAATCCAGCTTACTTCGAATATCTCCCACGGACCTTACCAGGCCATCATCCCCGATATGGTATCTGAAGAGCAGCGCGGCCTGGCCTCGGCAGTGAAATCGATTTTTGAGCTGCTTCCGATTGTCTTCCTGGGGTTCACGATTGCTGCGCTGGTCGGCCAGGGAAAATTCAACCTGGCCGTGATCAGCGTCGGCGGAGCGCTGATCTTTTTTATGCTCTTAACCCTTCTGCTGATCAAGGAACCACCCAACCCCCACCCGGTTTTCGAGTCTATCGGGCCTATTTTATTCCGGGTCCTGGGATTGTTAATTGGAATTGGCGCGGGAGGAGCCCTTGGCCTCCTGATAGGTGGCGTGCTGGGCGGCCTGGCTGCCGGACTGACCTGGTTGGCCGGTTGGAAAACATATGCCTGGCCGATCTGGATCGGCGCAGGCGGCGTGATCGCCATGCTGGTAGCCGTGGTTGGGGGGGTCCATATTGGTATTCGAGCAACGCTAGGCAAGGAACATGGCGAGTCCGATTTTTTATGGTGGGTGGTCAACCGATTATCTTTTCTTGCAGCCTTGACATCTATCCAGAGTTTTGCGCCTTATTTCCTGGCTTTTGCATTCCAGGTAGATATCGAAACAGCAATCGCAATTTATGGTAAATTAATCACGGTGGTTGGTGCGTTCATCCTTATCAGCGCTTTGCCAAGCGGCTGGTTGTCCGACCGGATTGGACCTAAACGCCTGGTTGCATTTTCGGCAGCCTTGGGAGCTGTTGCGACCGGGTTGTTATTAACCACCGTCTGGGCACCTGTACTTTCGATCATCTATCTTGCTGGCGCTGGATTAGGGATTGCCAGTGGACTGTTTGTAGTCGCCAATTGGACCCTCGGTACCCGGTTAGCGCCCGCTGCACAAGCCGGACGATACCTGGGGATAGCCAACCTGGCTGGCGCTGGATCGGGAATTATTGGCGCGGGGCTTGGTGGCGTGATTGCCGACACACTGAACCAGCATTCCGCTGGTTCAGGTTATTTTGTAATCTTTTGCGGGTTTGGCATCCTATTTTTCCTCAGCATTGCCAGCCTGAGGGGCATTCGCAGGAGGTAGGATGGAAAAATCAATCCTGATCATCGGCGCTGGGATCGCCGGGTTGTCTGCTGGCTGCTATGGCCAGATGAACGGCTTTAATACCAAAATATTCGAGCTGCACGACCTGCCGGGCGGTTTGTGTACAGCCTGGGATCGCCAAGGTTATGTCTTCGACGGCTGCATCCATTACCTGTACGGGTCAGCGCCGGGCAAGCCTTTTTCCAGCTTATGGGAGGAACTAGGAGCGCTACAGGACAGCCAGATCATCCATCATCAGGAATTCATGCAGGTGATTGACCCGGCTGGCAATCGATTATCTGCCCTTGCAGATCCAGACCGCTGGGAAGCGCATTTGCTCGAAAAATCGCCCAGCGATCGCGGCTTGATCCTGGCAATCGCTGCCGCGTTGCGCCAGTTTTTGAACTTCGATATGTCGCTGATCCTGGATCAGCCGCGCGAGTTGATGGGCCTGATAGATTGGATCAGGCTGGGGATGAAAATGATGCCGGTGGTTCCTGCGACTGCCCGCTTTGGGTTTCTCGACGCCCAAGGCCTGGCCCATAAATTCAAGGACCCTTTTCTCCGCAGGGCCTTTCCCCATTTGTTCGCCTGGCCAGAGATCCCGATGATCGCAGCCCTGTCGGGTTTGGCTTATATGCATCAAGGGAACGCCGGCTTCCCGGCCGGCGGTTCCCTGGAATTTGCCCGCCGAATCGAAAAACGTTACCTGGAGTTGGGCGGTGAGATCTATTACAAATCACAGGTGCAGAAGATCCTGGTAAAGAATGACCGTGCAGTAGGCGTCCGGTTGTACAGCGATGAAGAAATTTTCGCTGACATCGTCATCTCAACGGCCGACGCCCGCGAAACAGTGTTTTCACTGCTCGGAGATGAATACAGCACCCCAGGATTTAGAAAGACCTTCGTACCTGGGAGATTGCCGGTGCTATCCCAGATCCTGGTATCGTATGGCGTGCAGCGCGATCTATCTCAGGAACCCCATTGGGCGACCTATTTGCTTGACCAACCACTCTTAATCGGAGGCCGCGAGCATCACGAGATCGGGGTGAAGAATTATTGCTTCGATCCAAGCCTTGCGCCGGCTGGCCACTCCGTGATCGAAGTAATGCTGCGCACTGATTACGAGTATTGGCAACAGATTTACGGGCGAAAACTCTATGATACCGAGCAGAACCAGGTCAGCAATCAGGTTTTAGATTTTCTGGAGACCATTTACCCAGGTATACGGCAATCGGTCGAAGTGTGCGATGTGGCGACGCCACTCAGCTATGAAAGATATACCGGCAACTGGCTGGGCTCAACCTGCGGTTGGTTGCTAACTAAAAAAACACTCCCGCTAATGGTCATGGGGATGAAAAAGAGCTTACCGGGTGTGGGCAACTTCTACCTGGCGGGACAGTGGGTAGAACCAGGCGGCAGCCTACCCAGCGCGGCCTATTCCGGTCGAAACGCAATCCGCTTGATCCAACACAACCTGGGCCAGCCTTTCCGGACTAAACCATGAGTGGCAATGCCTGACCTGAGCGATCGATCGACGCCCGCAACCCGCGCACTGGATAAGAAGGGAATCCCATACCAGTTTTTCCGCCACCCTCGGCCAGTGACTTCCCTGGAGCAGGCTGCTCAGGAACGCGGCCAGCGTCCAGAGCAAATCGTGCGCAGCATCCTGTTCCGGCTCTCTGATCAACAATACATCCTGGTGCTGGTGGCAGGGCCGAGCCAGCTTGCCTGGCCTCGCCTGCGCCAATACCTGGGCGCCTCACGGATGAGCATGGCCAGCCCGGAACAAGTCTTGGAAACAACTGGCTATCCCACTGGAGCGGTTTCACCTTTCGGACTTCTTAAACCGATCCGGATTTTGCTCGATAAAAGCGTCTTAGCCGAAAGCGAGCTTTCTATCGGCAGCGGGGTGCGCAATACAACTATCTTGATCCGGCGCGACGATCTGCTACGCGCTCTGGAAACGGTGGAAACCGGCCAATTTGTCGAGTAAAATAGCCTCAAAAGGAGTGAGCATGCAATACAATCCGATATTGGAAGATTTTTTGACCGAAGGCCTTCCCCGTTACCTGACTATCCTTGAAAAGATGGTATCAATCAACAGCTTCACCGCGAATTCCCAGGGTGT
Organism: Anaerolineales bacterium; assembly: GCA_041918195.1. Taxonomy (GTDB): domain Bacteria; phylum Chloroflexota; class Anaerolineae; order Anaerolineales; family UBA4823; genus CAZAGA01. The sequence goes on along the minus strand of JAYRWF010000138.1, from coordinate 1,912 downwards.
CAACCATCTCGGGCAGGTAACGGCTGAGTTATTTTCTGGGCTTGGCTTTCACGCAGAATTTGTCCCGTCCCAAAACCAGACTTTTGGGAAACACTTGTTACTCAGCCGGCCAGGCAGCCGACCGGAACAAATTGCAATGATCTCTCACCTGGACACCGTTTTCTCCCCGGAAGAGGAAGTTGCCAATCATTTTACCTGGCGAGTGGAGGGCGAGCGGGCTTACGGGCCTGGAACGGTGGACATCAAGGGCGGTACGCTGATGATCTTGATGGTCCTGGAATGCCTGAAGCATTTTTACCCCGAATTATTTAACTCGCTTTCCTGGCTGGTAGCAATTGACGCCAGCGAAGAGGTGCTCTCAAAAGACTTTGGACAGACGCTGTTAAGTCGTTTAGGACCGGATACTCTGGCTTGCCTGGTTTATGAAGGTGGAACACCGCTGGACACAAAGTACCCCCTGGTGACCGCCCGAAAGGGACGAGCAAAATATATCGTAACAGTCGAAGGTCGCTCAGCGCATGCAGGCAACCACCATGATAAGGGCGCTAATGCAATTATCCAAATGGCGCATACGGTTCAACAAATCGCCGCTTTGACGAACTACGACCAGCAGTTGACCTTCAACGTTGGCACTATCCACGGCGGTAGCGTGGTGAACCGGGTACCGCATTACGCGCAAGCCGAAGTTGAAATGCGAACATTCTCACCGCAAGTATACAGCCAGGGTAAAGAAAATATCCTGGCGCTCAATGGAAGTTGCCAGGTGTCCAGCCAGGACGGTTTTCCATGTAAAGTTGAAATCCGCCAGGTTGAAAGCACCAGCCCGTGGCCGCGCAATCCAGGAACGGACCGGTTATTTGAGTTATTCAAAGAAGTGGGCGCAGGCCTGGGCATGACCATTATCCCGGAAGAACGAGGCGGCCTGAGCGATGGGAATCACCTCTGGCATCGCTACCCGACCTTGGATGGCTTAGGGCCGGTTGGCAACAACGCACATTGCTCGGAACGTTCGCCCGATGGGAGTAAAGACCAGGAATATGTCCTGCTCTCGTCTTTCATCCCCAAGACGCTCTTGAATGTGGAAGCTATCCGGCGTTTGGTGAATGGATAACAACCCTCAATCTTGAAGCGGGTAATAGCACAAGCCCGTCGTCCCAGGCCCGGAGTGGACACCGAGCGCTGGAGATAGCTCACAGACGTAGGATTCCACTACGGTCATCCGTTCTTCGATCATTGCTTTCAGCTTGAGTACATCCGCTTGAGCAGCAGCATGCATATAAGCTGCTTTTATCCTGCCTTTGTAACCAACAGCTTTTTCCACCAGGCGAGTGATCGCCTGGTGGGCTTCGCCCTGGCTGTGGGCGCGGCCCAAGGCGACGATCTCCCCATTTTCCATACCGATCAAGGGTTTGATCCGCAGCAGCGAGCCCAGCAGGTGCTTGGCACGGCCAATCCGCCCACCGAGATAGAGATAGCGCAGGGTATCTGCTGTTTGGATCATTCGGGTCACCGGGATCATCGATTGGATCTTTTCGACCACCTGGTTGACCGGCTTTCCGGCGAGGGCGGTTCGGGCAGCTTCGATTACGATCCAACCATGACACATGGAAACATTGAGCGTATCCATTACCTCGATGCGCAAGCGGGGTGAACTTTCGGCAATCATGTCCCGGGCATCGATCGCTGATTGATAAGCACCACTGCCTTTGGAGGTCATATGGATGCTGACGATTTCTTCTACACCCTGTGCTGCCAAAGATTCATACAACTCATAATAATCTCCCGGGCCAGGACAGGCTGTCTTGGGCAGCTCACGCGCCGTAAGGATCCACTGGTAAAATGCATCACGTTGGATTGTGACCAAATCACGAAGCACTTCTTGACCCCGGTGGATGTAGTAAGGCACCCAGTG
>JAYRWF010000137.1:0-1729 GCA_041918195.1 Anaerolineales bacterium | reverse complement strand
GAAGCAACCAGATTATCTAAATAATTCCAGAAATTGGGCGAATCTACCATAAAGTTTGAGTGAATCCTTAGCGGAATAAATCCTGTTCTTTTGGGCGGATGAGCTCAGAAAAAGCGCCCTCGCGCAGAGGGTAAGGAAAGCCGCGGACATGGACCACCGGCGTGCCTTCGGCAGCCTGTCCCATTAGCAAGGAAGCCGCGGCAGCCAATTCGTCAGCGGCGCCGACCAGGGTGATGCGCAGTTGGTAGCCAAATAAATCGGGCTGGCCGCGCAGATCAACCAGGCCAGGCAGCCCAGACAGGCCAATACAAGCGCCAACTGTGCCAAGCCGCCAGGCGCGCCCATGAGAATCGATAATCATTACCCCGATCCGCTTACCGCTGGCCTGCTCGAGGCGGCAGCGGATAGCCGCTGCCGAGGCATCGGGATTTTTGGGCAGGAGCAGCAGCCACTCGGCCGGGTCGATGTCTGGCAGGACGCCAGTTCCAGGTTGAACGTTCGAATGGTCGATGCCGGCGTTGGCGCAGACAAAGCCCAGGCGGTGTTCGACGATCAGGGTGCCGGGGCGGGCGCGCAGGATTTCCCGGCTTTCACGCAAGACAAGCTCGACCTGGCGTGGGTCCTTATCGGTCTGGGCCGCCAGCTCCAGGGCGCGCGGTGAAGGCTGGACCTGCGAAAGATGCACCAGGCGGCCTTCTGCTTTTGAGACGATTTTTTGGGCGATTACCAGGATATCGCCATCCTGCAAGCGGATCGACGACTGGTTGAGAGCAGTCCACAGAATCCCAGCCAGATCATCATCTGGCTGGATGAGAGGAAATTGCTCAAGTGGAGTCAGGATAAGAGTCATTCACTCAAACCAGCGATATTGACCGTGGCGGTTTTAACGCCGTAGCGTTTGTTGATGCTGATCAACAGGGATGTGATTCCTTCGACCACAATTGCGTTATCCAGGTTGCCGGCATAATAGGCTCGCATACCTCCCTTTTGGGCCAGCTCGATCACTTGGTCAGCGGCTGCCGGGTCGTCGGCGCAGACCAGGACGTCGGTTTCCAGCGGTCGATCAAGCTTTACCAGGGCGTGGGCGGGGACATTCTGAAAAGCCGCTACCACGCGTACCCCAGGGCCGAGCAAATTCTGGGCCAGGCGCGCGGCCGAAGGTGGGGCAGGCGGGCGTGGGTCGCGAAAGTCAACCCGGGCGGTGGCATCCACCAGAATCTTGCCTTGTAAATCATCTTTCAAGCCCTCCAAGGCAGCCTGGTGGGCAGAGGCGACTACGGTTAGGACGCTCAGGTCAGCCTGGCGGGCAGCCGGGCCGTTTTCAAGGCCAATCACCCGTTGAGCGCCAATGCGTTCATTCAAGCTGGTTGCGGTCGCTTGGGCTTTTTCAAGCTGGCGCGAGCCAATAATGATCGAGTAACCGGCGTTAAGCCAGCGTAACGCCAGGCCAGGGCCCTCTTTGCCGGTGCCGCCTAATATTGCGATCGTAGGTAAGGGAGTGGATGAGTTCATAATTCTCCTGATTGGGCAATGTCTATTTATATTCCAAGTCCGGCTCAATCCGCCGGAACAAATTTCTCATAGCGCTCCCAGATGGCAGGCGCTAAGGAGCGGGCGCGGGCGGCGATGGCTTCTTCATCCATGGTCAGCAATTGGCGGTTGCGCATTAAGATCTTGCCGGAAGCAATGGTAGCCGTTACCATGCTTTCGTGGAAGCCAAAAATAATTT
>JAYRWF010000136.1:0-3615 GCA_041918195.1 Anaerolineales bacterium | reverse complement strand
CGCGAGATGATGATCGACGTGATGCTCGGCTTGTGGAATGATGGCTTTCGCAAGCAGTTGATCGTCAATAATCACGGGCAGCTTTGGATGCTCGAATCTGCGGTGCAGGAGTTTCAAAAGCGCTACCAGCTTCCGGGCATTTTCCGGGTGATCGATTGGCACCGCGGCGTGCGTGAGTTCTTCCGCCCAGTGGAACGCGGCGGGCAGATGGGGACGAACTTTGTGCATGCCGACGAATCCGAAACTTCGCTCAGCCTGCTGCTGCATCCCGAAATGGTCGATATGGACTATGCCGTGGATACGGAGGGCAAGAGCTACCTTCCGGAGGGGCATTTTGACAAGTCGGTGGATCCATTTGGCCGCCCCAGTCGTTGGTCCGAGGGAGAAGGGCATTTCGCAATCGAGATCGCCGCGACTCCCGAAGGAGTGGTCGGTAAGGCCAAATCGGGCACGGCTCAGAAGGCCAAGCGTCCCATGGCTGCCATCCTGAAATACCTGACCCTGTGGCATGATGACGTTTTGGAAGCCTTCCCGGCTGGGAAAGTCCCGCCCGTTGAAGAGGTGACCCTGCGTACCGAAAAAGAGATGGAGCCTTACCTGCGTGAGCCGCTGAGCGAGGGTTGGAAAACGGTTTACAGCTTGCCGCGGATTGGCCAGGGTACGGAAGTCTAGCTGCAACCTGGGCCAGGTGTAGCCAGCTAATAATCTACGATGATTTAATTAGAGGAGATAAGCCATGAAAGGGACAATGCCAGGTGTGACCTTGATTGCGGACTGGGACCCAAAGCCCGGTTTCAAGCTTGGCAGTAAAGATATAGAAGGTCGCCAGACTTACTTGGGCAGCCAGGTATGGCGGAACCCGCGTTTTGAAATCCGGGAATATGAAATCCCGAGCCCCGGGCCAGAAGAGGTGCTGCTGGAGGTGAAAGCCTGTGGCGTCTGCGGCTCAGACGTGCATATGTCCCAGGCGGACAAGGACGGTTATATCTTGTATCCTGGCCTGACCGGTTTTCCCAGCATACTGGGCCATGAGTTCTCAGGTGTGGTGGTTGAGGCCGGCAGGCATGCCCGCGACAAGCGTACCAACAAGCCTTTTAAGGGCGGTGAGGCAGTCACTACTGAAGAGATGCTGTGGTGCGGGCAGTGCAAACCGTGCGCGGATGGCCAACCGAATCACTGTGAGCAACTCGATGAGGTCGGCTTTAATGTCAACGGGGCATATACGAAGTATATTGTCCTGCCTTCACGGACGTTGTGGAGTCTGGAGCCGTTGCGGGAGCGCTATAACGGTGATGATCTTTTTCTGGCCGGCAGCATGGTGGAGCCGTGCGCCGTGGCCTATAACGCGGTCATCGAACGTGGCGGCGGGATTCGCCCAGGAGACCGGGTGGTGATCTTGGGCGCGGGTCCTGTGGGCATCGCCGCTTGTGCGATCCTGAAGCGCGCCGGAGCTTCCAAAGTGATCATCTCCGAGACGCAAAAAGAGCGGGCGGAGATGGCGTTGAAATTGGGCGCGGATTACCACATTGATCCCACCCGGGAGAATTTTGCCGATCGCGTGCTTGAAATTACACAGGGGATGGGCGCGGATCTGTTCATGGAAGCAACCGGCCTGCCTGAGATTGTCTACCCGGGAATCGAGCGGGTGATCTGGGAAGGACGGACGCTGTTGAGCACGGTGGTGGTCACGGCGCGCGCCGAAGCGAAGATGCCGGTAATGGGCGAGGTGCTCCAGGTGCGTAAAGCGCGCATCGTTGGCGCTCAGGGGCATTCGGGGCACGGCAACTTCCCGCGCGTGATTGATTGCATGGCCTCTGGGATGGATATGACGCCGATGAGCACCAAGAAGATCGGCCTGGCAGAGGTACCGGAAGCAATCCTCAAGCTGCAAACTGATCGCTCGGAGTGTAAGGTCACTTACGTCGCGAAATAAAGAATTTGGGACGATTTCCAACCGGCTAACTGGCCGGTTGGAGATCGTTGATGAGTGAAGTGATGAAACTTTCCATTGTCCTTTCCACCCAGCCGGCGCAGTTCCAGGCCGCGACCTTCAAAGGCGACCTGGTATCGAACCTGGAGCGTATTGCCGCTCTGGGGTATGATGGGGTTGAGCTGGCAATTCGTGACCCGGCCTTGGTAGATCTGGATAAACTGGCGCAGCTTGTCAACCAGCACGGCTTCAGCGTTCCGGCAATTGGCACCGGGCAGGCCTGGGGCGAGGAAGGGTTGTCGTTCACCGACCCTGCGCCCGCTATCCGCCAGAAGGCGATCCGGCGCATCCAGAGCCATATCCCGGTCGCGGCGCGTTTTGGAGCAGTCATCATCATCGGCCTGATACGGGGGATTGTCCGGCCGGGCGTGGAAGAAGCTCAGGCGATGGAATGGCTGATTTCAGCTCTGCGCCAGTGCTGCCAGGCTGCATCCCCGGCGGGTATTCGCCTGGCGCTGGAACCAATCAATCGCTATGAGACCTCGCTGATTAATACCGTGGCCCAAGGACTGGAGCTGATTGAACAAGTTGGTGAAAATAACTTCGGTCTGTTGTTGGATACCTTCCACATGAATATTGAAGAGCCGAGCATCGAAGCCAGCATCCAGGCTTGCGGGACAAAAATTACTCACTTTCATGTAGCCGATTCAAATCGCTGGTATCCCGGCGCGGGGCACCTGGATTTTCGCTCGATTTTGAATGCCCTGGACGGGACTGGTTATGCAGGTTGGGTTTCGGGTGAGTTTTTACCCCATCCAGAGGCTGGAATTGCCGCGCAGCGGAGCATTGCAACCCTTCGCCAGATCTCCAGATAGGTGGGGTATAATTTCCCCGAATGGGGCTGAACTCTCCTTCTGGGCTTGATTGAAGCATCCATTTCCCTAATGGCAAATCTATAAACCCATACCCGCTTCATGGAGGCTACAATGAAACCAAAGCATCAACGGATTGTTGTCCTGGCCGCTGCCCTTTTAGCCTGTTTGCTGCTCGTCCCACACATCGCCCAGGCGGCTTCGGAGACGATCACGGTCGATGTAACCCTGGACAGCAATGCCCCGGCATACCAGGCATGCACGCCGGCAGCGAACGATTGCAGCCTGCGTGGGGCGATCAGCCGGGCGAACGCCAATCCCGGGACCAACTATACCATCCTGGTACCGGCAGGTACCTATACATTAACTATCTCTGGGATGGACGAAGATGAAAACGCAACCGGAGACCTGGATATCCGGGCCAGCCTGACCTTGCAAGGCGCGGGGATGGAAGCGACGATCCTGCAGGCCGGCACTCTTAAGGGAGATGGGATTGACCGGGTGTTGGACCTGCGCGATGACTCGACCCTGGTAGTCCAGGTGGAGCAGCTAACGATCCAAAATGGAGAGATCAAAGACAACCAGTCTGGCGGGGGTATCCTGGCTCAAGGCAGCAGCTCCACGCTGACGCTGATCCAGGTGAAGTTCAAAGACAACGTTGGCGAAGGCTATAGTTCTGGAGCAGGCCTGGCTTCGACGGTGAATACCCAGGTGATCGACTGCCTGTTTATCGGGAATGAAACCGGCGGCGAAGGCGGGGCTGTGTACCACTCGACCACCTCGATCAGCTTTGTACGCACGACAATGATGAAT
>JAYRWF010000135.1:0-1761 GCA_041918195.1 Anaerolineales bacterium | reverse complement strand
TTTGTCAATTGCGGTTTCTTCGTTCCAGGCTGCGATAAGGAAACTGATTCTTGGCGAAGGCTGATTGGGGAATAAACTGGGAGAAGTTTTGTATGATTTCTTAAGATGCAACGCAAGTACATGATCTTTTTTCCAGAGGGCCAGGTTTACGAGGCATGGAATTATTAGTGCACTTGCCCATATTATCCAAATTGCTGGATTTATTGTGTCGGGATTTCCCATATTCCTGTATAGATCGTAATTCGTAGGTTCGTTTTGTTTGATAACAACAGTAAAAAGTTTTTAAATTCGCAGTAGTTGATGCAAATCTGAATAACCGAGAGTGATTTGTTGGAATTCTAATTGGGAATTATTGTTTTGAATTGGCTGGCGGCTCAAGGCGAACCGATCGCTGTACCGGCCATTCCCCCATAGCCCGCCGGCAAGGTAGGCGGAGGTGTAGCCTAGCTTGCCGGCAGCATGCTGCTCTCGCAGGCCAGCTCGACCGTACGGGTAGGCCAGGCAGGGTGCCTGCTGCCGGGGCAGAGATTGAAGATAACGGAGGGATTCACCAAGCTCCTGGTGCAGCGCTTGCTCGTCCAGGGAGGGGAGAGAGCGATGATGGGCGGTATGGCTGCCGATCTCAAAACCCGATTCGAGCAGGTGGTGGATTTGATCCTGGCTCATGAGCTTCCGGCTGGGATTGGCCGGGTTCCAGGTTTGAGCGCTGCCGACCAGGGCAGTGGGGATAAAGACGATGGCCGAGAAGCCGAACTCTTGCAGGAGTGGGAAGGCATTCAGGTAAAAATCTTCAAATCCATCGTCAAAGGTGAGGACAAGCGAGCGAGCCAGGCTGCGGCCCTGGTTGAGGTTTTCCAAGAACTGGTGGTGGGAAATGACCTGGTAGCCGCTGTCAGCTAGCCAGGCGAGCTGGCGCTGGAAGTTAGCGGGTGAGACGGCGAAGGGATCCGAGGGGGTTTCTGAGATGCTGTGGTAGAGCAAGGCGCGGGTTTGCTTCTTCCACAGCCAGCCCCAAATTGTACCTATCTTTGTCCAGCCAATCATTTATTTTCAATCCCAGCAGCCAATAACCCGCTCCAATATCGAAACGTCTTATCGGCCCAGCCGCAGACGCTGAGCTGGTCGCGCGGGTCGGGGGAGCGGCGCAAGGGGGTGGCCTGGGCGAAGCCAAGGGCGGTGCGGATGCCGCCATCGGGGCGCTGGCCGGCGAGCAGCCATTCCAGGCTGGGGGCCGGGTCGTAGTGCAGGCCAACCTGGCGGGCGAGGTCGAGGGCACGCAGGATGTCGGCGGCCCCGGCGATCCACTGCGGGTAGAGGTTGGCGCGCTGGCGGGGGTAAACGACCTGGGCAAAGCCGCCATTGGGCTGGCGCCATTTGAGGATGAAGCCGGCAGCGCGACGGGCGGCGCTGGCCAGGCGGGCATCGGTGGTCCATTCCCAGGCGGCTAGCAGGGCGGGGATGCAACGGGCGATGTAGTAGGGGAAGAAGCGGGCGATTTTGCGATCGCCAAAGCTGTTCTGGTAGATGGCGCCTTTGAGCTCGCCGCCAGGTACCTGGTGTTCGAGGATGCGCTCGATGGCTGGCAGGGCGTAGGTGTCGATCCAGCCGAAGCCGCCGTTCAGCGAGGCATAGGCGAAGAGGGCTTCGACCAGGGTGGCGGTTTTGTTGGGGACAAAGCCGGGGACGTCGGGGGTGTCGCGAAAGCTGCGGGCAAGCGGGTCCCACAGGCGGCTGAGGTAGTAGTCGCACAGGTTGCGCTCG
>JAYRWF010000134.1:0-6409 GCA_041918195.1 Anaerolineales bacterium | reverse complement strand
TCGAGCCCCTTGGCGGCGTGTAAGGTGAGCAGGGTGGGAACGCTGGCATTCGTTTCAAGGGTATCTTGATCGGAAACCAGGGCAACCTGCTCCAGGAAGGCGGTTAGATCCTTCTGCTCAAACTCTGCAGCCAGCCGGCGGAGTTCCATCACGTTATCCCAGCGGTCCTGGCCTTCATCCGTGCCATCATCAATATAGGCATGGTAATCCACACCTTCCAGGATCCGGTCCATTAACGCCAAAGGGGTCAATTCATTTTTTAGCTTCACCCAGTTTGCCAATTGCTCGCCAAATTTGACCAGCGCAGCTGCACCCCGGCCTGGGAAAGTCTCTCTCAGCGTCGAGTAAGGGTCGTTGGTCATCCTGAGAAGGGCTGCGCCGGCCGATTGGGCGTTATTTTGCGCCAATGTGCGCAGCACCAGGTAGGTTTTTTCGCCGATGCCCCGCGCCGGGATGTTGATTACTCGGGTCAGGCTGATTTCATCATCCGGGTTGTGCACCAGGCGCAGGTACGCAATCAGATCCTTGACCTCTCGCCGGCCATAGAACCGTTGCGCCCCGACCAGTTTATAGGGCAAACCGGCGGCCAAAAAGGCTTCTTCCAGCAAGCGCGACTGGGCGTTGGTGCGATACATGACTGCAAAATCGCCGGGCGCGGCTTGCTGGCGAGCAACCAGGCTGGCGATGGTTTCCGTGATGAATGCCGCCTCCACCCGGTCATCGTAAGCCTCATGCAAAGTAATTTTCTCGCCAGCGCCTAGTTCGGTGAACAGGTTCTTGCGCGTGCGGTTGGGATTTCGATCGATGACCGCCATAGCTGCGTCGAGGATCGATTGCGTCGAACGATAATTTTGTTCAAGCAAAATCACTTGGGTTTGTCGATAATCGCTCTCGAATCGCAATACGTTTCGATAGTCTGCGCCGCGCCAACGGTAGATAGATTGGTCTTCATCGCCAACCACAAAGAGGTTTTGGTGGAAGGATGCCAGGTGATTCAGCAGAGTGTACTGCGCCAGGTTGGTGTCTTGAAATTCATCGACCAGGACATGTTCATAGCGCCGTGCATAGCGTTCGCGGACGGCCTGGTTTTCCTGGAACAGAAAGGCGGTCCAAAGCAACAGGTCGTCAAAATCGACCGCGTTGCTGATTAGCAGGAGTTCCTGATACCGTTTGTAGACTCGTTTGGTCGTCTCATCGCGATAATTTGCTATTTTGAAATTATCTGGCAGGATGAGCTCGTTTTTGGCATTCGAGATTGCGGCATGGATGCCGGCCGGTTTATTGCGCTTTTCGTCCAGGTTCAAATCGCGGAGCGCCTGTTTAACTACATTGAGCTGATCATCACTGTCAAAAATCACAAAATTTGATTGGAAAGGCAGGTGCTCGGCTTCACGGCGCAAGATTCGGGCGCAGGTGGCATGGAAGGTGCCCAGGGTCAGGCCACGAGTGGCGGGGCCAATCAGGTCTTGGAGGCGGTTCTCCATTTCCCGGGCGGCTTTGTTCGTGAAAGTGACGGCCAGGATGTGATACGGACTGACGCCCATCTGGCTGATCAGGTAGGCGATACGCTGGGTCAGGACACGCGTTTTCCCCGATCCTGGCCCGGCCAGGACCAGGATCGGTCCTAAACCTGCTGTAACGGCTTGTTGCTGTTGGGCATTGAGCTTGGCGAGGTAGTCTATCATGCAGCGGTCATTATAGCATAGCGAGGGAATGGAACTGTGCGTTCTCGCCTGCTGTCAATTGCCTCACCTGTTGCCAATGTTAACGTTATTTGTCAAAGCCAGGGGGATCGGCTAAAATGCTAGCGTGAACTGGAATATTTTAGGACATGAATGGGCGGTGAACCTGCTCAGGAATAATGTTGCAAGTGGGGATATTCACCATGCTTATTTGATCACTGGGCCACAAGGGGTCGGCCGGCGGACATTGGCCTTGCGCCTGGCCCAGGCAGTGAACTGCCCGCAGCCGGTTGCGCCGGGAGAACCATGCCTGACATGCCGGACCTGTCTGCAGATCGAGCGGATGCAGCACCCTGACCTGGCGGTGATTCAATCTGAACAGCGCGGCGCCCAACTCAAGGTAGATCAGATCCGTGAATTGCAGGGCAGCCTGGCGCTAGCGCCTTATGAAGCCCGCTTCCGGGTGGCCTTGTTGCTCCATTTCGAGGAAGCCAATCCGTATGCCTCCAACGCGCTGCTAAAAACGCTCGAAGAGCCAAATCCCAGGGTGTTGTTGATCTTGACAGCAGAGAGTGCGGAGCTTTTGCTCCCGACGATTGTCTCGCGTTGTGCTGTACTACGCCTGCGTCCTTTGCCGCTTGAGCAGGTACGCCTGGGTTTACAAGCGCGTTGGGGGGTGCCGGAGGATCAAGCGCGTTTGCTGGCCTCGATCTCGAACGGGCGCCCGGGGTATGCGGTCTATCTGCACCAGCACCCTGAACAGCAGGAACAGCGTGCCCGTTGGTTGGCAGAACATCACCGGTTGGTTCAATCTGGGCGCGTGGAGCGCTTTAAATTTGCGGAAAGCATCTCGAAAAATAAAGAGGCGCTGCGCGGCTTGCTGTTCGTCTGGCTATACTTATGGCGGGATGTTATGCTGATGGCAGCTAACGTCAATACACCGTCATCTAACCCGGATCAGTGGAATGAAATTAATGCCCTGGCGGGTCGCTTTGGCTGGCAGCGGGCCAGCCAGGTGGTTGTTGCCCTGGAGAACACGATCAGGCTGATCGATCAGAATGTGAATGCTCGCTTGGCTTTTGAAGTTCTACTGTTGGAAATCCCTGGATTGTGATATTTCATTGGAAAGAGAGCACAAAATGCAGCAAATCGCTCGTGGAATATTTTATGAGGATACCTACCTGGGTGTCACCCTGGGGGGGCTGGTTTTTTCTTATGGCACGATTATGATCGATGCTCCATTGCGAGCAGAAGACGCCCGCGTCTGGCGCTCAGGCTTGCTGAACCAGCGCGGTGGCAGCAACCGGGTGCTGGTCAACCTGGATGGAAACCCGGATCGGACGCTGGGCGCCAAGGCGCAAGAATGCACGATCATCGCCCACCATAAGACAGCGCAAATGTATCGTAATCGCCCGACAATCTTTAAGGGGCAGAATACGCCCAGTGGTTCAGCCTGGGAATATTACAACGAAGCGATTGGGTTACGTTGGGCGCCGCCCGATATCACCTTCAGCCACCGGATGAGTCTGCAGTGGGGTGGCCCTGAGGTAGTTCTTGAGCATCATCCTGGACCAATGGCTGGCGCTGTTTGGGCGATCATCCCGGCTGAAAAAGTCATTTTTGTCGGCGATACCCTGACGGTGGACCAACCGCCATTTTTTGCGAACGCTGAATTCGGGGAATGGATCGAGAGCCTGGAAATCTTGTCTGACAGGTTTGGAGATTTTGAGATCATCGCTGGTCGCGGCGGTAAGGCTTCCAAGAAGATCATCAGCGATCAGATCCAGATTTTGAAAAATGCCAGTAAGGGGATTGAGCGGCTGGTTAAGCGGAACGCCGGCCCCGAAGCCACCGAAGAACTTATCCAGCCAGTCCTTTCCGAATATACTTACGAGCGCGAACTGGAAGAGCAGTACACGCAGCGTTTGCGCTATGGCTTGTTCCAGTATTATGCCCGTCATTACCGACCCTCCAGCTCGCTGGAACCCCCTGTAATGGAAGAAGAAGAACAAGCATGATTCAATCAGGATACCAGCCAATCTTTGAGCTGCTGCGCGGCGAGACGGTTGAATCGATCCATCATGGCGCTGTGGCAGTGGTTGATGTATATGGGAACCTCTTGGCGCACTATGGCGATCCGGATTTGGTCACTTTTTTACGGTCATCTGCCAAGCCATTTCAGATACTGCCATTCCTGGAACATGGCGGCCAGGCATACTACGATTTGAGTCCACGGGAAATCGCCGTGATGTGCGCTTCACACTCCGGGACTGACCAGCATGTAGAAACGATCCGGGGAATACAAGCCAAAGCTGGCTTGAGTGAAAGCGATTTAATGTGTGGGGTGCATGTCCCTGGTGATGAAGCAACAGCTGAAGCATTGCGAGAACAGAAGCAGGCGCCTACACCCATCCGCCATAATTGCTCTGGAAAACATACCGGGATGCTAACGTATGCTCAAATGAGCGGTCGAAAATTCCCTGATCTTCCTTATATCTCTTTCGATCATCCAATCCAGCAGGAGATCTTAGGCGTCTTTTCTGAGATGTGCGACATATCCCCAGAGCAGGTTTGCCTGGGTGTAGATGGCTGTTCGGCGCCGAATTTTGCAGTTCCACTGCGCAATGCAGCCCTGGCTTTTGCCCGCCTGTGTGATCCACAGGCAGGATTGGTTTTACCTCCAGAGCGCGCGGCAGCTTGCCGCCAGGTCACTGCGGCCATGCAGGCTGCGCCAGAAATGGTGGCTGGACCCGGGAAATTTGATACCTTGCTGATGCAAGCTGCCAGGGGTAAGCTGGTCAGTAAAGGTGGGGCAGAGGGCTACCAAGCGATTGGTCTGATGCCTGGGGTTATGTATTCGGGTTCACCGGCGGCTGGGATTGCGCTGAAAATTGCAGATGGCGACGGGCGTGGAAAAGCTCGTTCTGCGGTCATACTGGAAGTGTTGCGACAGCTTAATGTTCTGGATGAGGACGAACTGGCGTCGTTGGCGCAATTTGGCCCCCAATTTTCACTCTTTAACTGGCGGACGATCCTGGTTGGCCTGGGCCGGACGGTTTTTGAGATGGTTTATGACAAGTAAACAGTTTGCAATTACTGTACACCAGCGTTTGATGACTGTTTTTGGTCGGCCTGAATGGCGCAATCCCCTGCCGCCGCTGGACGAGTTGGTTTCGACGATCCTTTCCCAAAATACGAATGATGTAAATCGTGACCGGGCCTTCAATGCCCTGCGCGAACGTTTCCCAACCTGGCAGGCCGTTCGAGACGCGGAAGAAACTGAAGTAATCGACGCTATTCGCCCGGCTGGGTTGGGCAACCAAAAAGGGCCGCGCATCCAGGCGGTTCTGCGGGCAATAACACTGGAGCGCGGCGAGTTAGAGCTTGATTTCCTGGCCAGCCTGCCCATCGAAGATGCGCGGGAGTGGTTACTCAAGTTCAATGGCGTTGGGCCAAAAACCGCCGCGATTGTCCTGCTCTTCTCTCTTGGCAAGCCGGCCTTCCCGGTAGATACCCATATCTACCGGGTGAGCGGCCGGCTTGGTTTGAGACCTGAATTAATGACGGTTGAGCAGGCTCATCCATTCCTGGAAGGATTATTTCCTCCCGAGAGCTACTATCCAGCGCACTTGAATCTGATCCGCCTGGGGCGAGAGATTTGCCAGGCGCGGAAACCGAATTGCCCTGTCTGTCCGCTGAACGATTTGTGCGCGTATGCGGCTGGATAACTTCCATCCAAGGCAAGGGCGGGTAAATTTGTCATACAACTCAAGAAATTCATCACTATAAAGATGTGATCTTTGGCCATGACAGTTTGGTGTTGGTTGCGGTAAGATAGAAATAAGAATAAGGATAAGCATATTTGATTATGCTCATCGCTGTTTCCTCCTTTGGCGAAGGCCTCCGCCAGGCACCCTCACCGTCCTGGCGGAGGCTGATTTAACCAACTGGTTTGATCATTTTCCCGCCTTTCAGCGTAAATATAAGTGAATTGTAAAAACCCCTCCATATAGACTTGACTTGGAGTGGTTGATCAATATACAATGATACTGAAGCGTGAGAATCGGTGTCACTCACGGGAAAATAACCAGGCAATTCCAAGGCCTGTTCCTGGGAGTACTGTATGGACTACAAAGATTATTACAAAATCTTAGGGGTCGAAAAAACTGCGCCTGAAAAAGAAATTAAGCAATCCTACCGTAAATTAGCTATGAAGTATCACCCGGACCGGAATCCGGGTGATAAGCAAGCCGAAGAAAAGTTCAAAGAGATAAACGAGGCTTATCAGGTCTTAAGTGATTCTGAAAAACGCCAGCGCTATGATCAACTAGGCGATTCTTACGCTCGTTACACCCAACATGGTGGCGTACCCGGTGGATTCAACTGGGAGGATTGGTATTCCCAGGGGCCAGTCAGCGGTAATGCCCGCGTGGAAGTGGGGGACTTAGAAGATTTTCTGGGTGGCGCGAGCTTTTCAGATTTCTTCCGGCGAATATTTGGCGGTATGCCGGATCGGTATCCATCTCAAGGGCGGGGTAGCTATAGCTCGTCTGCCGAGCAGAAACCTTCCTTTGAACAAGAAGTCGAAATCACCCTCTTAGAAGCTTACCAGGGTTCTACCCGCCGGTTGGAAGTGGATGGCCGGCGCCTGGATATTAAAATCCCGCCTGGCGCTAAAACAGGCACCAAGGTTCGGGTAGCCGACGCGATCACCAGCTCACAGGGCC
>JAYRWF010000133.1:0-4227 GCA_041918195.1 Anaerolineales bacterium | reverse complement strand
TCCAGGGGAACGTAGGCCAGGGTGTAAATACCGGTGACTTTTAATGCCTGCAAAAACCGCCGGTCTTCGAGCATCCTGGTGAAATTGTCCAGGCCTACCCAGACAGGATCACTAAGCAGGTCCCAACTGGTGAAGCTGGCGTATAGCGAAACCAGCATCGGGCCAAGGGTCAGGCAAAAGAAGCCGATCAACCAGGGCGATATGCTGAGATAAAATGTTAGGCTTTCCCGCCGTTTCTGAATTGAACGCTGCATGGCGTTGAATTGTGTCCCCGATCAGACAGGCTTGAAAAACGGAGTCAGACCGTTTTTCAAGCCTATAACTAATGGTTTGTCGGAATGAGCTGGTTTACTTATTGAGCGTATCCAGCGCGCTTTGGGCGTCCTGTGCTGCTTTTTGCATGACTGCTGCTACATCCGAGGTCGGATCTAGCAGGACCGTTTCCAACGCGGCGCGCAGCGCCGGGTCAGCGGTCTCGTTCCAATAGGGGGTGAAGGTATAGGCACGCGGAACCAGATGGTTCAACTCACCCAGCCAGACTCCCTCGATCGGATCGGCTAATTGCCCGGAGGCCTCAGCTACTGATTTTACTGCTGGGAGGGCCCAATCTTTCCAGACTTGAGCGCCAGGTTCGCCAGTATAGAAAGTCAGGAACTTACAAACTTCGTCCGGATTCATTGCCGTGCTGGCGATTCCGAAACCGCCCCAGAAGAGTACATTAGCGCGCTGGTCATCCTGCGGCGGAGCAGCCACCCCCAGGTCGATCAGCGGGTTATTCTTCAACCCCGACTGCGGCCAACGACCGAATAACCGCATGGCTGCCTGGCCATTATCGAATTCGCTGTTACCACCGCCAAACTGGTTTAAGTCTGCGGGGGGCGGTGCAACTTTGTATTTGTTGTACAGATCAGCGTAGAACTGGACTGCCCGGACAACTTCTGGCGAGTCCATAAAGCCCACGAATTGTTTGCCATCTTCGCTGATTAACTTACCACCTGCTGCAGCCACCCAGTATTCGAAACCAGTTGTCCAGGTCGCCGGAAGTTGGATGCCCCATACTTCGGGAACACCGTCGCCATTTTCATCCTTGGTAAGCTGCTGAGCAGTCGAGAGCAGATCATCCCAGGTCCAGCCTTCTTGGGGATAGGATACACCGGCTGCATCAAAGAGTTTCTTGTTATAGTAAATCCCCAATGGCGAATAATCCTTGGGCAGCAAGTACTGCTGGCCGTTAACCTTTCCAGGATCAAGCAGCCCGGGCAAATAAATGGATGTATCCAGGTTGCTTTCTTTGATGCAGGCATCCAAGGAAATGAAGGCGCTTTTCTCAACAAAGGATGGTACTGCATCGTCGCCAACCTGCATGATGTCCGGTGCGCCTTTGGCGGCCAGTTGAGTCAGCAGGCGTGCATAGTAATCGCGTCCCGATACGGGTTCAAGTTGGACAATAATATTCGGGTTTTGATCTTCAAAGTTTTGAATAATCTGCTGATGTGGTGTCAGTCCATCCCCGCCATCGCCGGTGCCAGCCCGGATGACAATTACCTCCGATTCGGCGCCAGTGTCTTCAGCTGCCGGAGCAGGGGTGCTGGTTTGGCAGGCCGCCAGAATCAGACTGGCTAGCATTAGTAAACTGATCCAAAGATTGATCTTTTTCATAGGTCCCTTCCTTCAAGATTAGATCTAACGATGTTATGCCTAATTATAAATCGAAAAATAGGAGAGTTGATTGCTTTGAGGGTGACATTTATCAATTGTCAGAAAATCGAAAATTATAGATAATTGGAAAGACTGCATGTTCTTCCAAAAATAATAAGGGTCAAATTATCACAAAAAAGGAGTGAGTAATGACCGCACAAATCATTGATGGAAAGATCCTTTCACAGCAAGTTCGCCAAGAAGCTGCTGAAGAAGTTGCCAAATTGGTTGCTGCTGGATTGCCCAGGCCAGGCCTGGCAACGGTACTGGTTGGCGAAAACCCCGCCTCCAAGTCATATGTCGGCTCGAAGCAAAAAGCTTGTGCTGAGTTGGGCATGGAATCTTTTGGTTTTCACCTGCCAGAGACAGCCACCCAATCAGAGGTGGAAGGACTGGTGGCTGAGTTGAATGCTGACCCGCGCATTAATGGCATCCTGGTTCAGCTTCCCTTGCCGGGCGGTTTGGTTGAGGAGGATGTGCTGAAGAAGGTCAGCCTGGAGAAAGATGTCGATGGTTTTCACCCGATTAACATCGGCCGTTTGGCGCAAAAGGGCCGCGATCCTTTGTTTGTGCCGTGTACGCCGGCTGGCTGCATCTTAATGCTGGATAAGTTCGGGGTCAAGCTAGATGGGGCCAACGCGGTTGTCTTGGGCCGCTCGAATATTGTTGGCATGCCGGTAGCCTTGCTGTTGGTCCGCCGGAACGCTACCGTAACGATCTGCCATTCGCGCACCAAAAACCTGCCGGATGTGGTGCGCAGCGCCGACGTCTTGATTGCCGCCGTAGGCCGAGCGGAAATGGTACGCGGCGATTGGGTGAAACCTGGCGCAGTGGTGATCGACGTGGGAATTAACCGGATCGAGGACCCGGAGCATCCGAAAGGCTCGCGCCTAGTTGGCGATGTGAAATTTGACGAGGCTAAGGAAGTTGCCAGCGCCATTACCCCGGTACCGGGTGGGGTTGGACCGATGACTATTGCCTTGTTGATGAAAAATACTGTCCGTGCGGCCAAGTTAGCTCAAGGCCTGCCGGTCGAGAGCATTTTCTAATAAAATTTTCATTCAATTCGGGGAGGTTTTGACGGCCTGAATCGTCAAAACCTCCCCGTATTTTTCTTTATTAGGGTATAATCACGTTTCGTCTGTACCCTGATATTATCAAAATAGGATGTAAGGAATGACAAAACGTACATACCAACCCAAAATTCGCCGCCGAGTGCGCGTCCACGGTTTCCGCTCCCGAATGTCCACGGCAGATGGTCGTGAGGTATTAAAGCGCCGGCGAGCCAAAGGGCGTTACAAATTGACAGTGACCAAGAACAATCACGTCAAGAAGGTAAACTGGAACGCTTAAGCCGGGCTGCGTTGAAACGAGTAAGTGAAATCCAGGTTCTGCCTGACCAGTTCTACCGATTTCAAGCGGGTGCGGCGGTTTGGAAAGTCTTATGCCCACCCGCTTGTTGTGTTGGTGGTGCACCCCAACCAGTTGCAGGCCACGCGCTTTGGTGTTACATCCGGTCGCTCGTTGGGCGGCGCGGTTCAGCGCAATCGCGCCAAACGCCGCTTGCGCGCTGCACAGCAGCTCTACCTGGGACAGCTTCCCTCCGGTTGGGATTTGATTTGGGTCGCTCGCGAACCACTTCTCCGCGCTCCGTTTGTCGAGTTGCAATCTGCAATGACCGGTTTGCTCAAACGGGCAGGTTTACTGGATAAATCTTATGGCTTCGCATTCCCACCCTCGACCGGTGCCGCCTGATTACCATGCGCCCGAAGAGCCGAGACTGCGCGATTTACCCTTTACCATCTGGAATATCCCGCGCTGGGTTTTCCTGGGACTCATCCGCCTGTACCAGGCGACTTTTTCCCGGGCGATGCCTCCCAATACCTGCCGGTACACCCCGACCTGCTCTCACTACGGATACCAGGCGATTTACAAGCACGGTGCATTAAAGGGCGGCTGGATGGCTGTCTGGCGAGTGCTGCGCTGTAACCCTTTCAACCCGGGTGGCTTTGACCCGGTGCCATGAACAGAACAAACGACCCATGAATAAATCTCGTCAGATCTTCCTGCTTTTTACCCTCACAACCCTGGCTATTTTGCTGTCTGCCTGTGCCAGTGGCAGCACTGTGGTGCAGAACTGGCCGGGTTTCACGATCGACGCCAAGAACCAGGTTGGCTACATCTCAAATGGTAGTCATATCTACGCCATCAACCTGCAGACCGGCGCTGAAAAATGGCGTTACCCAAACCCAGCTGAGCGTAATTTGCTCTTTTCCGCTTCGCCCGTTTTAACCGAAGATGGTCAGCTTGTGGTTGGCGGTTACAACAACAGAGTGTATAGCCTGGATGCCGAGACTGGCCAGTTAAAATGGACCTTTGATCAGGCTGGAAATCGGTTCTATGCCTCCGGTCTGGCCTTGGGCTCGCGGGTTTTCCTGCCAAATACGGATCACAACCTGTATGCCCTGGATAGCTCTGGCGCACTGGTCTGGAAATTTCCAACCGGAAGTACCTTATGGAGCGCTCCGG
>JAYRWF010000132.1:0-2361 GCA_041918195.1 Anaerolineales bacterium | reverse complement strand
ATCTTGATCTTCATTGGTACAATCGGTAAATCGGCTCAATTCCCCCTGCATGTTTGGTTGCCAGATGCGATGGAAGGCCCAACCCCAGTTTCGGCCATGATCCATGCGGCAACCATGGTTTCCGCCGGTGTTTACCTGGTGATCCGCATGTTCCCCCTGCTTTCGGTGGGTTGGGAGCATGGTCACCTTTCACCGCCGATGACTTTCATGGCGATTATCGGCTCATTCACAGCCATCTTCGCAGCCACCATTGCCGTCGCCCAAAACGACATTAAGCGCGTTCTGGCATACTCGACGATATCTCAGCTCGGCTTCATGATCGCTGCCCTGGGTATTGGCGCTTATGTTGCTGCAGCTTTCCACCTCATCACCCATGCCTTTTTCAAGGCGCTGCTCTTTCTGGGCAGCGGCTCTGTCATTCATGGCATGGAGCACGGCGTCTTTCATACTGGCGACCATGTTGACCCACAGGATATGCTGAACATGGGTGGCTTACGAAAGAAAATGCCGTTCACCTTCTGGACCTTCTTGATCGGTGGCATGGCGCTGTCTGGTTTCCCCTTGGTGACTGCCGGCTTTTGGTCAAAAGATGAAATCCTGGCCGATGCATTCTATCATCAGCATTGGCTCGTATTGATCACCCTGGCGACTGCTGCCATCCTGACCGCCTTCTATACCATGCGTCAGATTACCCTGACTTTCCTGGGCGAGCCACGCACCAAAGCTGCCACCCATGCCCATGAAACCCCCTGGACGATGACCTTGCCGCTGGTCATCCTGGCGGTCTTCTCGGTCTCGATTGGCTGGTTTGGGATCAACGAAGAATTTCCACTCCTGGGTGGATTGCTGCCCAACCTGTTCCATGATTTCATTGGGGGTACCCTGGCAGAACACCCCGCTAAGCTACCATTCATGCTTGCACCGCTGCTGATTTCACTGGTCGTTGCATTGGGAGGCCTGACCCTTGGCTGGCTGGTTTATCGGAATTACAAAGCTGGCCAGATTGACCCGGTTCAGAAGGCGCTAGGTCCTATCCATACCGTGTTGAAAAACAAGTACTACTTCGATGAGCTCTATAACGCCATTTTTGTCAAACCGGTCATCTGGCTTTCAGATGTCTTCTCGAACTGGGTCGATCGCAGCCTGATTGACGGTATCTTGCACGGGATTGCACTGGCGGTTGGTGTGATTGGCAGTTTCTTGCGCAACGTGATTGACAAACCGCTCATTAACGGTTTTGGCGATCTGGTCGGCGATTGGACCCAAAAACTTGGCGCTAACCTGCGGCCGATTCAAACCGGAAAAATCCAGCAATACATGGTCTATGCCTTAACCACGGCGGCGATTTTTGTCGCTGTCTATTTCTGGCTGATCTCGTCCCGGCTGGCTCGGTGATGGGGAGGATGGAATGGAACTAACATCTCAAGGTTTTATTGCTAAAAATATACTCGCCCTGATCTTGTTCAGCCCGTTGGCGGCCGGTTTGCTGGTGATGTTGCTGCCTGGCAAACAAGTGAAGCTGATCCGCTGGTTTTCTTTTATTCTCAGCATGGTCCCCTTCATCCTGACCATGTGGCTGTGGTTCAATTTCCAGCAGAACACACCCGGCTTCCAGTTCGAATTGAAATATGACTGGTACCCGCCTTTGAATTCTTCCTTCCACCTTGGCGTCGATGGGGTGGCTCTGACGATGGTGTTGTTGACTAGCCTGCTCACCCCATTGGCTATCCTGGCCTCTTTCGGAATCAAGGACCGGGTACAGGCGTATATGGTCCTGTTCTTCCTTCTCGAGCTTGGGATGTTGGGCGTCTTC
This sequence comes from Anaerolineales bacterium, assembly GCA_041918195.1. Taxonomy (GTDB): domain Bacteria; phylum Chloroflexota; class Anaerolineae; order Anaerolineales; family UBA4823; genus CAZAGA01. Next base: position 548 of record JAYRWF010000132.1, on the reverse strand, counting down.
CTGACCCTGGATTTGCTGCTGTTCTTTGTCTTTTGGGAGTTTGGCCTGGTCCCAATGTTCTTCCTCATCAACCAGTGGGGATCCGAGAAGGGCGAGCGGACGCTTGGAAAACTCAAGATCCCGGCTCGCACCTACGCTTCAGTCAAGTTCATGATCTATACCATGGCTGGCTCTCTTGGCTTGCTGTTGGCAATCCAGATGCTTGGCTCGGTAGCTGGCACCTTCGACTTTGTCGAGTTGCAAAGCCGCTGGACCAGCCTGGATGGCAGCCTGTTCGGATTGCCGGTTGCAACAGTCAAAGCGATTGCCTTCTGGGCTTTTGTGATCGCCTTTGCGATAAAGGTGCCGGTTTTCCCCTTCCACACCTGGCTGCCTGATGCGCATACCGAGGCCCCGACCGCTGGCTCGATGATCCTGGCGGGCGTTCTCCTAAAACTGGGCGCATTTGGCTTTTTACGCTATGTGATCCCGCTCTACCCGGAGCAGTCCCATCAATACGCCTGGGCGCTGGCGCTTTTAGCCACCCTGGCGATTGTGTTTGGAGCCCT
>JAYRWF010000131.1:0-3481 GCA_041918195.1 Anaerolineales bacterium | reverse complement strand
CAAGAAACGGGTGAATTGCTCGGCCAGGGAGTAGGCGGACAGGATGTACTCTTTGAGCAGGCGCCGGGTGGGCGCATCGTCCAGCAGGTGATGGCGGCGTAGCGCCCAGCGCGCCGATGGCAGAACCAGCCGCCCAAGCGGAATATTCGTATCACCAGCGGTAGCGCCAGGCTGATCCGGATCTGGGATCCGGGCCGAACCGACGTGAAAGGCTGGGGAGGAAAACTCGAAGCAGGCAAGTTGCTCAACGGTCAAGTCCTGGAGCGCGGCAGCCAGGATATGATGTTCCTGGTATCCAAACCAGGTAGCCTGTGCCTGGGCGTGTAAACGGCGGGACTGGGCAATACAGGCCTGGCAGGGTGGCGGTTTACCTGGGTCGTTGCTGTTGGTTCCCAACACGCAGTGGGTCATGCCTGCCTGGCAAACAAACTGCACGACCGGAATGCCAGCCAGGCGTAGCGACCAACTGGTCAACAAACCGAAGGCAGCGTTGAGCGTGAAGCCCCCCAGGCGGGTGGTTGGATTGAACAAAACCACCGGGGCCTGGCGACCAGGCGGCGCGTGGGCCGCGACCTGGCGAGCCAGGCGGGCAATCCGTTGCTGGTTTTGCCGGACCCCGGCGTAGCGCCGCAGGCGTTTCAGGACCGGTTGAGTTGGTTTCTCGGATGAAGAACCAGGCATAACTGGTCGGAACTCCTGCTTACTGGCGAGCCTTGAAGTAGGCATCAGACAGGCGCTGAATGGCGATCAAGAAGCCTTCGCCGTTTCGTTGGTGTCCGCGCCAGATTTCTGGGATCATCGTACCGTGGTAACCGCCGATCACTTTGAAGAAGTGCACCCAATCGATGGTGCCTTCGCCGATCTGCAAGCCCTCTCCGTCCAATCCAGCCCCATCGGAGAGATGGAGGTGGTCGATGTATGGCAGGAGGGTGTTGACCTGGTCGTAAAAATCGACCTGGGCCCAGTTGCAGTAGAGTTTGCTATGCGAGGTGTCAAAACAGGTCTTCAAGCCCAACGGAGCGATGAAATCGCGAATTTCATAAGCATCCATGAAGGCATTGGTCAGCCACTGGCCTCCAAAATACCAGGGATGAGGCGGCAAGTTTTCCAGGAGCAGCTCGACGCCATCAAAGTCGAGCTCTTTCACCGAACGGAGCAGGTTCTCATACAGCATGGCACGATCGTGGATTGGATGATCCAGGCTCATCCCACCGGGGTGAACGATGACTTTGGGTTTACCGACGAAATGGGTCGCTAACTGGCGGGTCAGGTTTATCGTTTTCTGCATTAACTCGCGGCTGGCTACCCTCTGGCGCTCATCCACTGCGCACAGGTCAACCAGGGAACGTTCCCAAAATTCTGGCGCATGCACGACCAGTTTGATTGGCATGTCGCCGCCTGGATAGGACTCATCCAGGTCTTGATCGGTCAAATGAAACTCCAACATGCGAGGATTGTAAGCCAGCATTTCTTCGTAATCACGGAAGCGGACGGTGAAACCGTATTCCATTGGCAGGGTATGTTCGGTATCCAGGCTGATTTTGATCCCCAGGTCGCTGTCCAGGAAGGGATCATCTTGCTCAATCACGCGATCTGCAGTCCGACCTAGCAGGCGGGTGTAGTTCTGAGGGGAAATCCCTAAGGCCGGTCCACGCACTGCAATCATCTCGCGAGTGATTGTTTCACCGGGAACGATCTGGCGGGTGGCGACCAGGCTTTTTCCAAGCACTTCGCGGTTCAGAATTTCGCCGCGCGAGATAAACTTTTCCTTGCCGGTCCCCAGCGCGCTGGCTACCTGGCGGATATCGCGGACCATCTTCTGAAATCCTTGCGGTTCCAGGCTGGCAGCATGGTCGGGGCCATCCATGGTGCGATCCAGGGTGATGTGTCGTTCAATAATACTGGCGCCGAGGGCAGAAGCCACGGTTGAAACTGCGATCCCTCGCTCGTGTCCGGAATAACCGACCGGAACGCCAAACTGGCGAAGCTGGTTCATGAAGCGCAGGTTGATGTCTTCGAAGGCGGCCGGGTAGGTGCTGTTGCAGTGGAGCAGCGCGAATTGCGCCTGGCGTTCCTTGAGAAACTCAACCGTGATTTCCACTTCTTCCATGCGCGACATGCCCGTAGATAGAATCAGCGGCTTGCCTTTCTCAATCAGGTGATCCAGCAGAGGCAGGTTGGTCATGTCGGCTGAGGCCACCTTATATGCCGGAACATCCAGTTGTTCCAAGAAATCGGCGCTTTCCGGGTCGAAGGCGGATGCCAGGAAGGTGATCCCTTTCTTTTTGCAATATTCCACGATTTCGAAATAAGCATCGTCGGATAGTTCCACCTGTTGCAGAATTGGCAGCATATAACGCAACGTTTTTTCGCCGGCGTTGGCATTGTCTAGGTATTTTTTGGCATATAGCTTGTCCAGCTGGCGTTTCTGGAATTTAACCGCGTCAGCGCCCGCATGTACGGAGGCATCGATCAGTTCCAACGCTAAAGCCAGCAAGCCGTTGTGGTTTACGCCGATCTCAGCACTAACATAGGTAGGATGACCGTCGCCGATCAGCCGGTCGCCAATTTTAATCTCGGGCATAGTATTCTCCAGTCTTTTCACCTTTTTATGGTGAAGCCTAAATCGGAAAAGGTGATTTCCCCATTTTCAAGCAATCGCTCAGCTCTGCGCCAATCATCTGGGGTGTCAATGTCGATCCATTCGGACGGGTCGATGACCAGGGGCAAGATCCGGTCGCCGGTCATCGAATATTTGGATAAGATCGTATCTGACCAGGCCGCATCCACGTAACCAGTCTGCCAGTAAACATCGGGCAACGCCTGGCGGGGCATATTATAGGGCTCTTTGTATTGGGTTTGAAGCAGTGGGTGCATGAACCCATCCTGGCCGATCTGCCACATTTTGAATGGGTTTTGGAAGGGCACGCAGACCGTGCGGACCGAATCCGCCCCGGGCTGCTCGATGAGCTGGTACACGGCCTGGTCAATGTGGCTCGTGCGGCGGAAGGGCGAGGTCGGCCGCAGTTGGACCGCGATTTCCGGGCGATATTCTTCGTTCTCCGCCAGCCATTCCAGGGCATGGGCAAATACCGGCAGGTCGGGGGTGTTATCCTGCGAAATATCTGCCGGACGCAGGAATGGCGTGTCTGCGCCAAATTCTCGGGCGACCTGGGCAATCTCATCATCATCTGTGGAGACAATTACCCTGGTCACAGTTTCAGCCGCCAGCCCGGCAGCAATGCTGTAAGCAATCAGAGGGAAACCGGCAAAGCTGCGGATATTTTTGCGTGGGATGCTCTTAGAGCCGCCACGCGCGGGAATAATGGCTAATATTTCCATAATTTTTGGTTGGGGTCACGAATGAGGATTTCGCGGGAAGGTAGGTTTACCAGGCTGTCCAGCCACCATCAACGACCAGGTTCGCACCTGTCATGTAGGAGGACGCTTCGGAAGCCAGGAACAGTAATGCGCCGTTCAT
>JAYRWF010000130.1:0-2636 GCA_041918195.1 Anaerolineales bacterium | reverse complement strand
GCACCCAGGACATCTTCTGGGAGCGTGACGACGTATTCTTTATTTCCACCCATCAGAATCCGCTCTATCCGGGTACCGGCGCATTGGAAGAACGCGGCAAAGGCGCTGGTTATGGCTACAACCTCAACCTGCCATTTCCACCTGCCACCGGGGATGCAGGCTTTAAAGCTGCCATGGATCGGATCATCCTTCCAATTCTGGATCGTTATCAGCCGGAGATGATCCTTGTCAGCCTTGGTTTTGATCCCCATTGGCGCGATCCTTTAGGTCACCTCATGCTTTCGGCGGCTGGGATCGGAGGCCTGGTGAAGAGCCTGGTCGATTGGGCAGACATGAATTGCCGTTCGCGCATTGCCCTGGTGATGGAAGGCGGCTACGACAGTGCTTCGGTTTCAGCCAGTGCCCTGGCAAGTGTGGCAGCTATGCTTGGCGAGCCGATAACCGACCCGCTGGGTCCTTCGCCCAGGCCTGAAGGAAAGTCCTGGCAGACTGTCCTGGCTCACGCACTCCAACTCTGGAACCTCTAAATTAGCTTCATAAGGAAAATACTATGTCCGATCAGTTAGCTGTTTTTGTCGATTTTGAAAATGTTGCTTTATGGGCAGAGCGTGAATTCTTCGATTTTGAAATCACTTCTTTACTTGAGTATTTGCAGACCCGTGGCCCAGTCGTTGTCAAACGCGCTTACGCCGACTGGTCACGTTTCTCACGTTATCGTGAAGAATTGATGAAGAATTCGATCGACCTGATCCAGATCTACAGTGTGCGCCAGGGAAAGAATCGCGCCGATATTCGCATGGCAATTGACGCTTTTGAAACCGCTTTGACCCGCTCACAAATCTCGACCTATGTGATCGTCTCTGGGGATAGCGACTTTGGCCCGCTGGTCAGCAAGTTACGTGAATACGGGCGTTATACGATTGGGGTTGGTCCTCGCAGCATCTCACCTGATCTGTTGGTCCGTTCCTGCGATGAATTTATTTATTTAGAAGCTGCCCTCGGCGAGCCTGCCGTGATCGCTGATACTTCTGGGCCTGAACGCGACGAGGCGCGCATTTTGCTGGTTAAAGCCCTCCAGGCTCATGGACAGCGCGGTGAGCTGCCAATCCTGGCGACCCGTTTAAAGCAGACCATGCTGATGATGGATCCTACTTTTAATGAAGCCAACTTTGGCTATACTCAATTCAAGACCTGGCTTGAAGACAATCGTGACCTGGTGAAACTCTACCTGCGTGACCTGCAGCTCTTTGCAGCGCCTATTGATGCCACCCTGGGAGAGGAGCTGAAAATGCTCCCGGTCGAACCAGAAAAGGTCAAAGTAGAAGCCGCACCACCAGCGAGAATCGGCGCTGAGCAACAGTATCGCCAGATCTTCTCTCGGATGAAGATGAATACGACCGATTTTTCCACACGCCGAGATGTCTTGCGCGATATTTACCGGGAATTGGTGGAGCACCCCGGCGAATATACCACCGATGAGTTGCTTGAAATGCTGCGCGAGCGTTATGAGATGCAAGGTTTCACCCGTAGCAAAGCCATGCTGCGCGATATTTTGCAGATGGCTTTTCGACAGCGCGCTTTCGATTATCATAACCAGCCTGTGTCCTTGTTCACCCAGGTCTGGTTGGCGGTCGGGATTGAAAGTGAAGCCGAATTTGTTTCCCGAGCGGAAACCGATTTCCTTTACGTAGTGATCAAGTCTGGCCTCGATCTCGATTATCCTGAGCTGGCTTGCAACCTGCTCAATGATCGCAGCCAGGTGGATTATGTTCAATTTTTACTCGATGACTTGAAAAACCGCGGCTTGATTGCTCGCAAGGGGAAGAAATATGTTCTCTCTGGACAGGGCGCAATCCCCTTCCAGGGAGATCCAGCGCTCCAAATCTTAATTCGCGACATCGAAGAAACTAAGATCCCAGATGGTCTACAGGTCAGCTCGGAGATGGCGCACACGTTAGCAAAGAAGGCCATGGTGCAACGTTCGCAGGATTTTGCTGCTTCTGGGCAAACCTATTTGCTGGCTTGCCGGCTACAGTGGGATGCAGTTGAAAAAGGCGACTCTGGCGCGACCCTGGATGACCTGCGCTGGTTCATGGCTTCCTACGCCTCGGCGGTGGCGGGTAAACTCTCGCAAGTCAATCGCGATTACGCCCAGGCCCGGCCTTATTACCTGGCATTTTTTGCCCTGGTCAAGGAGGATGATCCACTTTGGAGCCGGATGCGTGGCTTGATCAACCCAATGCTCTCTTACTATTGGGCGAATGCAGCCCGTGAGTTAGAGCTCAATGTTAGCGCCTGGAACCAGAGTATGTCTTCTCCGGCTCAGATTGCGATCTATGCCGCCACTCATCCCAATGCTGATTTACGGCGGATGTGGCAGAAAATCACGGAAGAGCTGGCTGAGGTCAATCCTGCTTTGCTGCACCGGATTGCCAACCAAATCCAACTCAATCGTTCGGAGGATCCAGAGTATTTGCGAGTCGGCGAGCAAATTGAGCGGATTTTGAGCGCGGCGGCAATCGACTGAAGCTTTTTTGACCCTGGATAGTTACTTTGCTAGGCTACACTACCTGGGACTGGATTGGGCTGCTGACCCTGGCAGCGGCGGCTGGGGTGGGGCTGTTAACCCTGGCTGG
>JAYRWF010000129.1:0-7414 GCA_041918195.1 Anaerolineales bacterium | reverse complement strand
TTATCCTTCGTCTGGCTTTGGCAATCCTGATCCCACTGATCGCATTTTACGTTCTCTACCAGGGTTTTCTTTTCTTGCGGGAGGGGAACGCGCCGAAGTGGTTGATTACGATCATTGCCATTGTTTGGGGCGTTGGTGGGGTAGCTGTCCTGTATTGGATTTTCAACTGGTTGGTTGAAATGCTGCCAGATGAATGGGTTGCTCGTTTGCAGCCATTTGTCTTCGTCGGGCCGGCTGTTGCCATCTTGATCTGGTTCCTGGCACTTCCAACGGTACGCACGCTCTGGATTAGCCTGTTTGGGCGTGACGGCCCTCCAGCGGCATCGTTGAGCTTGCTATTTAGCAACCCGGGTGAATACTTTGACTTGCTGGGCAGCCAGTTTGTCGGCTTGGGTAACTATATTGCCGTGTTTACCAACCGCTTGATGTTGGAGGCTTTTCGAAACAACATCCTGTTCTGGATCGGTATTGCCACTCCATTGACTGTGATCATGGGCTTGCTAATCGCGGTGCTGGCAGATCGCAGCAAATTCGAAAAAGTGGCTAAGTCGCTGATCTTCATGCCGATGGCGATTTCCTTTGTCGGCGCTAGCGTGATCTGGAACTTCATGTACGAGGTGAAGCCAGTCGGTATTCCGCAGATTGGCTTACTGAATTCGATTGTGGTCGCTTTGGGCGGCGAGCCGCAAGCCTGGACTGCCTTTACAGCGATTGCTCCCTGGAATAACCTGTTTCTGGTGGTAATCGTAATCTGGCTCCAGGCTGGTTATGCCATGGTTCTCTTCTCGGCCGCGTTGAAAGGCATTTCTGAGGAAATCATCGAAGCTGCTCGCGTCGATGGCGCGAATGAGTTCCAGGTCTTTTTCAAGATTATGGTGCCTTCAATCATGGGAACGATCATTACCGTAACAACGACGGTTGTTATTTTCACCCTGAAAATATTCGACGTGGTTTGGGTAATGACCGGCGGTCAATTTGGCACGGACGTCATCGCCACACAATTTTACCGCCAGTCCTTCATCGCCAGAAATGCCGGTTATGGCTCGGCGATTGCCATCATACTCTTGATTGCCGTCATTCCGGTTATGATCTACAACCTGCGCCGGTTTGGCGAGCAGCGGGCATTCTAGGGAGGGTGCAGCAATGAAAGCAACACCTACACAATCTCGCAGTCAGTTAATCATTGTCAACCTGACCCTTGGGCTGCTGGTCCTTCTTTGGATGATTCCGGTCATTGGCTTATTGGTCTCCTCCTTCCGGGATCGATTAACCATCCAGACTTCAGGTTGGTGGTCGATCTTTCCCCATAAGGAATGGCAGCAAGTTGCTGAATTGAATCCGAAAGATTTGGGGCTGGATGCCAATGCAGTCATGAATATTCAGGGTGTCGATGCCACCTTTGAAGAATTGCGTCTGGGCGTGGAGACTCCGGATGGCAAACGTTTGCAGTGGATTGGCAACAAACGCCTGGGAACGATTTTGATTCAAGAGAATAACTGGGTTGGTTTTAACCTGAAACCAACCTTTGAAAACTACGGCCAGGTGATGCAGGGCAAGGATTTTGAATATAAGAAGCCCGATGGCACAGTGGAGGTAATCCAAGGGGATGATTTCTGGGGCGCTTTGTTTAACTCGATGGCGGTCTCCTTTCCAGCGACCATCATCCCGATCTTGATTGCAGCTTTCGCAGCCTACGGTTTTGCCTGGATGAGCTTCCCGGGACGTAAACTCATGTTCATCATGATCGTCGGTTTAACGGTAGTTCCACTGCAGATTGCCCTCGTCCCAGTTCTGCGCGACTTCTCTCGCCTGGGATTGAATGGGACTTACCTGGCGATGTGGTTGGCGCATACTGGCTTCGGACTGCCGCTGGCTACCTACTTACTGTTCAACTACATTGCTACTTTGCCGCGTGAGACGCTGGAAAGCGCCTTCATTGATGGCGCATCTCACTTCACCATCTTCATCAAATTAATCCTGCCGCTGTCCGTGCCAGCTCTGGCCTCCTTCGCCATTTTCCAGTTCCTGTGGGTCTGGAACGACTACCTGGTGGCCTTGATCTTCTTGGGCAGCGACCCGAATCTCGCGGTAGTGACCATGCGCCTGGCTAATATCGTTGGCGATCGTGGTCAGGACTGGCACTTGTTGACCGCTGGCGCATTCATGACCATGATCCTGCCCTTGGCGGTGTTCTTTGGTCTGCAGCGCTACTTTGTGCGCGGCCTGCTGGCTGGATCGGTGAAGGGCTAAACCCCTTCTTTCAGCCGGGATGAGCAGGCGCCGGTTTACCAATCCTGGGAATGGCTTTGATTGGGCCTTCCTGTTCTATTGGCTGATCGGTACTACCTTCGGCTGGATGCTTGCCGACCTGTTCCCAGGCTTAGCGACCCTGGCTGTTGGTTTTACTGTTGGTGTTTTCCAGGCTTTGATCCTCTACCAGCGCATAGATAAGGCCTGGCGCGGGGCTCTGGCGAGTACGATCGGGTGGATTGCGGGAGGCTTGCTATCCTTCCTGATCGTACCCGCCGGGTTGAAAATCCTGGAAGGGATCCTTATTGGCCTGGCTGTTGGCTTGGCGCAATGGACAGTTGTACGCAGTTCTCATACTTGGGCTGCCTGGTGGCCAGTGATCAGCATGGTTGGCTGGACGACCGGTATCAGTTTGCTGCCTGGCCAGTTGATGACTGGCACAATGGCTGGCCTGATCACCGGAGTGGCGCTCGAATTCATTTTACGTTTTCCCAAAAAGAAACCTTCCTATGATTAAAGAACCCTTATGGTATAAGAACGCAATTTTTTACGAAGTCAACGTCCGAGCATTCGCGGATAGCAACGCAGACGGCTTTGGTGATCTAAATGGCTTATTGGGAAAGCTAGATTACCTCCAGCAGCTTGGGGTAGATTGTTTATGGCTTCAGCCATACTATCCATCTCCATTGCGCGATGACGGTTATGACATTGCTGACTTTTGTGGGATCTTGGAAACATACGGCACGGTGGATGATTTAAAGAACTTGATCCAGGCTGCCCATCAACGCGGCATGCGGGTTATCGCTGACCTGGTACTCAATCATACTTCGGATCAACATCCCTGGTTCCAGGCTGCACGCTCCAGCCGTTCATCGCCCTATCGAGATTATTATGTTTGGAGCGACACAGATCAAAAGTATCGCGAAGCTCGGATTATCTTCCTGGATACCGAGCCGTCCAATTGGACTTACGATCCACAGGCTGGCCAGTATTACTGGCATCGCTTTTATGCTTCCCAACCCGATTTAAATTTCGACAACCCGGCCGTCCAGCAGGCCATGCTGAACGTGGTCAAGTTTTGGCTTGATCTCGGACTGGATGGCTTTCGGGCTGACGCCGTACCCTATCTATTCGAGCGAGAGGGCACAAACTGCGAAAACCTGCCCGAGACCCACGAATACTTGAAAAAACTGCGCCGTTATATGGATGAAGCCTACCCAGGGCGGATTTTGCTTTGCGAAGCCAACCAATGGCCCGAAGATGTTCGCCCGTATTTCGGCGATGGCGATGAGTTCCACATGGGTTTTCATTTTCCAGTTATGCCGCGCGTCTTTATGGCGCTACGCAAGGGTGACCGGTCGCCCCTGGAATGGATATTGAATCGCACGCCCCCGATCCCGGAAGGGTGCCAGTGGTGCGCTTTCTTGCGTAATCACGATGAGCTAACTCTGGAGATGGTGACCGAAGAAGAGCGTCAATGGATGTGGCAGGAATATGCTCCACAGCCGCGCATGCGCCTGAACCTGGGAATTCGCCGCCGCCTGGCCCCGCTGCTGGATAATGACCGGCGCAAGATCGAGCTGGCCAACTCGCTTTTGTTTACACTGACCGGCTCGCCGATCATCTATTATGGCGATGAAATTGGGATGGGGGATAACATCGAGCTTTTTGACCGGAATGGCGTTCGCACTCCGATGCAGTGGGATTCCTCCCCAGGGGCTGGTTTTTCGCAAGCTGACCCGGCGCACTATTACGCCCCGCTGATCTCCTCAGCCGCATACTCACCAGCCCGGGTCAATGTAGCTGATCAACAAGCCGATCCTGCTTCGCTCTGGAATGTCCTGCACCGGATGATCGAAATTCGCAAGTCGCAGCCGGTTCTCGGTTGGGGGGATCTTGCCTGGGCCGGGCAATCTAACCTTGGCGTGGCAGCCTATTGGCGCTGGCGTGGAGATCAGCGTTTATTGGCGGTTCACAACCTGACCAACGAAATTCAACACTTGGTGATCCAATCGGAACCTTTCCTGGCTTCTCCGGCCTGGCAGGACCTTTTCACTCAACTGATACTGCCGATGACGCCAGCGGAGCGGCTTGAGTTTACCCTCTCCCCCTACCAGTATCTCTGGCTGGCGCCTGCTTCATGAGGCTGGATCAGTGATGAAAACTGCCACGATTCGGGATGTCGCCAGGCTGGCTGGGGTTGGGCTCGGTACGGTTTCGCGCGTTCTGAATGCCAGCCCTGGGGTCAGCGAAGCCACGCGCCAGCGTGTTCTGGCTGCGATCGACGAGTTGAACTTTGTCCCCAACCCGGCTGCGCGCAAGCTTTCGGCTGGTCGGACATTGAACATCGCCGTAATCGCTCCATTCTTCACCCGTCCTTCGATTATTGAGCGGCTGCGCGGGATTGAGAGTTGCCTCTCAAAAAGCGCCTACAATCTGACCCTCTTCAATGTCGATACACCCCAACGCCGCGATGCCTGTATTCGGGAGGTTCCACGCGGCGACCGGGTGGATGGGATGATTCTGCTCTCCCTTCCGCCGCTTGATGATGATCTACCCTACCTGGCCAAAACCACCATACCCATTGTTCTGGTAGATGCCAACCACCCCTCGCTTTCGTTATTAAACCGTGTGGTTGTCGACGACATTGCTGGTGGACGGCTAGCAACACAACATTTGATCGAGTTAGGTCACCAGCGAATTGGTTACATCAGCGATTTCCTGGAGTCCCCTTTTAACTTCACCTCCAGCCGTTTCCGTTATGAAGGCTATCGCCAGGCTTTATCTTCTGCTGGTCTGCAATTCTGCTCTGATTATCATGCGCAAGGCGAGCATGGTCGGCATGAAGCCTGCCTACTCGCCTTGCGCATGTTAACCCTGCCCGAGCGTCCAACCGCGGTCTTTGTTGCCAGCGATACCCAGGCAATGGGTGTCCTTCAGGCAGCTCAAGAATTGGGCTTACGTATTCCGGAAGACCTTTCCCTGGTTGGTTATGATGATATCGAAGTCGCCGAATACCTGGGCCTGACTACCATCCGCCAACAACTCTTCTCTTCTGGCTGGCGAGGCGTGGAATTGCTGCTTTCATTATTAGAAAATCAACCCCTTCAGCCAGTCTGTGAAATCATGCCAACCGAACTAATCGTACGAAAAACTACTTCACCAATAAGGGTAATGCCATGACACATTATTACGCTGGAATTGAAGCAGGCGGGACCAAATTTGTCTGCGCTGTGGGTAATAGCCCTGGCGACCTGAGCGTACCTGAATCCTTTCCTACTACACGACCAGAAGAGACCATTCAGCGCACCTTGGAGTTCTTGCACCGCCAGCAGGATCGCTTGGGGCCACCTGCCGCAATTGGGATTGCCTCCTTTGGCCCGCTAGATCCCAATCCGGCTTCTCCCACTTATGGACAGATCACCACGACTCCTAAGCCAGGTTGGGCGAGCTTTGACTTTGTTGGTGCGATCCAGGCGCATTTCAATGTTCCGATTTTGTTCGATACAGATGTCAACGGCGCTGCCCTGGGTGAGTGGCGCTGGGGTGCTGCACAGGGCCTGGATACTTTTCTCTACCTGACGATTGGCACTGGAGTAGGCGGCGGTGGGATGGTGAGTGGCCATTTGATGCACGGATTGGTTCATCCCGAGATGGGGCATATGCTTCTCCGCCATGATTGGGCGCGCGATCCTTATCCGGGGACCTGTCCGTACCATGGCGATTGTTTCGAAGGTTTAGCCTGCGGTCCTGCCATTGAGCGCCGTTGGGGCCAGCCGGCGGTGACGCTGCCTGTGGATCACCCGGCCTGGGATCTTGAAGCAGAATACCTCGCTCTTGGCCTGGTTAATCTGATTACCTGCTTGTCACCCCAGCGTATTATCCTCGGTGGCGGTGTGATGTCGCAACCGCAAGTATTTCCACTGGTACGAGCGAAAACTCTGGCGCTGCTCAACGGCTATGTCCGATCACCAGCTCTGCTGGATCAGATTGATGCCTACATTGTTCCTCCCGCCCTGGCCAATCGAGCCGGGGTTTTAGGGGCCATTGCCCTGGCAGAAAACGCTTACCAGGCAGCCAAATCCTGATTCGCTTATCAAGCTACCACTATGAACCTCGAAAAAATGCAGCCTGAACCGACTCACCGGCAAACCGAAATCAGCCTGGCGCGCCTGCAGCATCGCCTGGAGGAGCGCCTGGCTCTTGAAATTGAAAGCCAACCACAACACTGGAATGCTTTCTCCCGTCGCCTGCAAGACAATTTCCCGCGCTTATTCCGCTTGTATTTTCAGCTCTACTCGGGCGTCTATGATTTCTATTATCACCTGGAAGATTTGCTTTTCACCCTGGCGAGATCCTGGTTGGCTCGCCCTGTGGATCTAATGGCGCTGGATGATCGCCGTGAGGCGGAGCCCGACTGGTTTCAGTCCAATCGCATGCTCGGCGGTGTGGTGTATGTTGACCTGTTTGCAGGCAATCTGGACGGCATTCGCCAAAAAATACCCTATTTTAAGGAACTTGGCCTGACTTATCTCCACCTGATGCCTTTGTTCCGCGTTCCCCAGGGCGAGAATGATGGGGGATATGCAGTCAGCAGCTACCGGGAAGTCAATCCAGCCCTCGGCACGATGGAACAGTTATCTGGCCTGGCAGTTGAGTTGCGCCGGGAGGGGATCAGCCTGGTGGTGGACCTGGTATTCAATCACACCTCCGATGAGCACGAGTGGGCTTTAAAAGCCAAAGCTGGAGACCCGGAATTCCTGGAGTATTACCGGATCTTCCCCGATCGCCAGATGCCAGACCGCTATGAGAAAAACTTACGCGAAATATTTCCTGACGAGCATCCTGGCGTGTTCACTTTTTGGCCATCCATGCGCCAGTGGGTCTGGACTACTTTTCATTCTTACCAATGGGATCTGAATTATGCCAACCCGGTGGTTTTCAACCGGATGGCTGAGGAAATGCTCTTCCTCGCCAACCAGGGTGTCGAAGTCCTGCGCCTAGATGCGGTTGCCTTCATCTGGAAGCAGCTTGGCACCGGCTGTGAGAACCTGCCTGAGACGCACCTGTTGATTCAGGCTTTCAATGCAGTTGCCCGGATCGCTGCTCCAGGGTTGCTTTTTAAATCGGAAGCAATTGTCCATCCCGATGACGTGGTTAAATA
>JAYRWF010000128.1:0-2257 GCA_041918195.1 Anaerolineales bacterium | reverse complement strand
GCCAGGAGCGAGGCGGCCAGGAGCAGCTCGTTGTTATTCAAGGCAACGATCGTATCGCTCACGCCCAGGCTGTAGAAGCCAAGATTGTTGAGCAAGGCGATTGCGCTGGCGTTCAGCACCGGGCGTGGCTCCTCCGATGGGCCATCGCCTTCTGGCGGACCCTGCTCGTCCGGCGGACCGCCCTGGGTGATCGGGTCGGTGTTCTCGGTGATCCAGTCGCCATACTTCATCATCTCGATGTACAGCGCCAGGTTCTCGGCCGGGGCGTCGATTGTCTTTTCGACGTACAGGGTCGGGTCTTCCTCGTCCGGCACCATCAATACCAGGCGGCCGGCGGCATCCTGCTGGATCGAGATGGCGACGTTCATTTTGTTAATCGCCTCGTCGAAGGCGTGGGCAATCACGCCGTCCGGGGCGCGGCCCAGGTTCAGGCGGCCGAAATCGACCGACTGAACCCAGTCAGCCATGTCTTCGGTCAGCTCGCATTCCACCAGGTCCCCGACAGCGTCGATGTAGGTCGGCAGCCCGAACGGCTCGCCTTCCAGGACGCTGATCAGCAGGTCGCCGTCGATCGTGGCGATAATTGTCGAGTCGGTCACAGCGCTGATTGGCTGGATGCAACCCTGGGTGCTCAAAATCGGCACGCCGTTCTCGTCGCGCAAAATGACGTACAGGTCGCCATACAGCTCACCGGTGTCGGGCGGCTCGGTCGGTTCGGGTGGGGGTGTTGCGGTTGGTGGAAGCGTTGTGGCGGTTGGGGTTGGGGTGTTTACTGGCCTGCCGCGATAGGCGAAGGCCGGCATGACCAGGGTGAAAATCAGGATCAATACAATCACAGGCGTTAAGGCTTTCATTTCAGTTTCTCCCTCGGTTTTTAGGTATCCTTTTCACTGCTGGTACTCTCCGCAGAGAGTGGCCCTACCAGCAGGCTCTGCTTGGTTTTCGACAACCAGGAATGGGTACGCTCATTTGATCTCGATGGCCTCCTTTCAGGTGTTATTGCTCGCTTCGGGCGAGCTCGAGGACCAGGTCGGATAGTTCAGCCATGCTCTGGGTCATCATCGGGGCGTTTTGAGTGATGAGGGCTGGATTGCCCTCCAGGTCGATGCCGAGCAGGCGCAAGCCAGGCGCTTGTGGCAAGATTTGGATCAAGCGCTCAAAGTCTGGCGAGCCTTTCTCATAAATAATCAACTGCGGTCGCTGCTCCGTAAACTGCTTAATGAAATCCAGGTCGATCCGTTTCCGCACTACCCGGCTGCCTGGCTGCAGCGCTTGCAGGCTGGCAGCGATGCCATCCGAAAGCACACTCTCACCGATCACCCAGATCGTCAGGCGGTTTTGTGTTTCCATTGTTGCGGTGTCCATGCGATTGGGAATCATTGCGAGCCTTTCCGGTCTAGTCAACCACTTTGTTTATATGAAAAATAAGCACCGCTTTCAATCGCTCCGCCTGGGCTGTGGGTATGAAAAAAGAGCGATTTTTCGATCGCTCTTTTTTCAGCCGGGATTAGCTCTCTACCCTGGGCGCCTAATCCTCTGTTTTTAGGGATTCTGGCTGTTCTGGTGGGAGCAGGCCGGCGCGCAGGGCGTAGAAAGCGGCTTCGTAACGGCATTCCTGGTGCAGCTTGGCCAGGATGTTGCGCATGTGGGTCTTGACGGTGTGGATGCTGAGGTGGAGGGTATCGGCGATCTCCTGGTTGGATGACCCGGCAGCGACCAGGCGGAGAATTTTTTGTTCGCGCAGGGTTAGCGGTTGGGCGTCTTCCTGGGGAACCTGGCTGGCGCGTTGGCTGACCCGCCGGAACTCTTCCAGCATCCGCCCGCCCAGTACCGGTGTGATAGCCGCCTCGCCACGCAAGGCGCCGCGCAGCAGCTCGAGCATATCGTGCGAGCTGATGCTTTTCAGCAAGTAGCCCTGGGCGCCGTTGCAGATGGCCTGGAAGAGCTTGTCATCTTCGTCGCGCACCGTTAGCATGACGATTGTCGTTTGGGGCAGCTCCTGCTTGATGTGCTGGGTGGCCTCCAGCCCATCACAGCCGGGCATGCTGATATCCATCAAGACCAGGTCGGGACGTAATTTGCGTGCTTTGATCTGCGCCGCCAGACCGTCGCCCGCCTCGGCTACCACTTCGAAATCCGGCTGGCTGTTGAGAATATTTGCCAGGCCTTCCCGGAAAAGCTGGTGGTCGTCGACGAGTAGGACGCGCGCTGTGCTCATTTTTCACCACTCCTTCCCGGCGGCTCCCGCTCCGTCCCG
>JAYRWF010000127.1:0-7181 GCA_041918195.1 Anaerolineales bacterium | reverse complement strand
GAAATGTCAGGGAGCCGCTACCGGATCGTGATCACCGAAATCCCTTACCAACTCAATAAGTCCAGCCTGCTGGAGCGGATTGCCGAGTTGGTGCGAGAGGGAAAACTGGATGACATCACGGACCTGCGCGATGAATCCGACCGGAGAGGGATGAGCATCATTATCGAGCTGCGGCGCGGCGCCCAGCCCAAGAAGATCCTTAACCAGCTCTATAAATACACCGCCCTGCAGTCGACTTTCGGTGTACAAATCCTGGCTCTGGTCGAAAATGAGCCGCGCACGATCTCACTTAAGCGGGCGCTGCAGATTTTCATTGAGCACCGCCTGGAAGTCATCACTCGCCGCTCGCAATTCGAGCTGGCTAAAGCGCGTGAACGCGCCCATATCCTGGAAGGATTGCTGATTGCACTGGCAAACCTGGATGAGGTCATCCAGACGATACGCCAATCGCCTGATGCCGAGACTGCCAAGGAGCGCCTGATAGCACGCTTCAAGCTGAGCGATCGGCAAGCCCAGGCCATCCTGGACATGCAGCTTCGCCGACTGGCGGCGCTGGAACGACAGAAAATAGAAGACGAACAACGCCAGACTATTGAGCGGATTATCTACCTGGAAGACCTGCTGGCAAACCCGAAGAAAATCTTGCAAGTTATCCAGACCGACCTGAATGAAATCGCCGAAAAATATGGCGATGAGCGGCGGACGCACATCGCTTATGAAGCGCAGGAGGAATTTCGCGAAGAGGACCTGGTGCGCGACGAAGCCGTTTTGGTGAGCCTGACTCTGCGCGGCTATATCAAGCGCGTCGCTGCCAAGGCATTTAAGCAGCAGTCGCGCGGTGGGCGCGGGGTCACCGGCCACACCACCAAGGAAGAAGATGAGATATTGTTCCTCTTCCCGGCCCGTTCATTAGATACCATTCTCTTCTTCTCGGATAAGGGCAAGGTTTATTCCGAAAAAGCTTACCAGATCCCGGACGCCGACCGCACTGCGCGCGGGATCCCGATTGTCAATGTGCTCAACCTGGAAGCTGGCGAGGTCATCACTGCCGCAGTAGCAGTTCCCCGCTTCGACGAAACCCATTATTGTATGATGGCCACTCGCAGGGGACGGATCAAGCGCATCGCGCTTTCAGAGCTGGCTTCGGTGCGGCCTTCAGGCATGATCGCAATCAGCCTGGAAGAAGGCGACCAACTCGGCTGGGCGCGACTGACCAATGGCAGCAACGAGATCATCCTGGTCACCGAGCAAGGCCAGGCGCTGCGCTTTTCGGAACAGGAAGTCCGTCCTATGGGACGTAGCGCCTCAGGGGTGAATGCCATCCGGCTGGAGGGCGCAGACCTGCTGACCAGTATGGAGGTCATCGAACCCGGTGGTTACCTGCTGGTGATCACCCGCAACGGCTTCGGTAAACGCACCCCGCTGAGTGAATACTCGGTCAAGGGCCGGGCAACCGGTGGAATAACCACAATCAACAAGGAGGCCCTGTCCAAAATTGGACCGATCACTTCAGCGCGAATCGTGCAGGAGGCGGATGACCTGACGATTATCTCTGCCAATGGGGTAGTCTTGCGAACCAAGGTTAATGACGTCTCGATTAGCGGGCGATCGGCGCGCGGGGTAATCCTTTTCAAACCCGACCCGGGCGACAGCGTCGCCTCGATGGCACGGATTTCGGATGCAGAGCTGCGCCAGGCTGGCGCGACGGAGTAAAGCCGGAGAACGAGCTATAGCGGTCGCAAACGCAGGTCGCCGGTGTAAACAGAGATGATCTCGCCGGAGGGCAGCGCAAGCTGAAGCGCCCCATCCGGAGTCAGGCCGGCTAACTGTCCTTCAAGGGTTGCTGAAGCTCCGTCCAACTGAACGGCTTCGCCGCGAAATGCCAGGCGCGCCTGCCAATCCTGGAGGAAAGCCTCGGAATCCAGGTTCTCCAGGCGATCCAGCAGGCAGGCCAGGATTGATCGCAGCAAGCGCCAACGATCTACCTGACCGCCCGTTTCGCTTTCCACACAGGTAGCAGGAAAGAGCAGTTCTCGCTCAGTTGGAACAGACTCCGGGCCAACATTCACCCCAATCCCCAGGATGATCTCCCTGAGCTGGTCGCCCTGCCAGGCCGCTTCGACCAGCACACCGCACAGCTTGCGCCGGCGAACCAGCACATCGTTCGGCCACTTGATTTCCACCGCCAGGCTGTAACTCGCGATTAAAGCATCGCTGACAGCCAGAGCGCCCAGAGCGGTCAGGCGGGCGATCAGCTGTTGCGGATCAGGCGGCGTCCCCAGGCGCAGGACCAGGCTGAAGGCCAGAGCCGCACCCGGCGGGGTATACCAGCGCCGGCCAGCGCGGCCCCGACCGCCGGTTTGCTCGTCGGCGACCACCAACGCCAGGTTCGGCGCGCCGGCTGCAGCCCATTCAGCGGCCTGGTTGTTCGTCGAAGCCAGCGAGGCGTAATAGCGCAGCGTACCAAGCGGCAGGCCGGCCAAGGTGGACTGGATTAACTCGGCGCCGGTCGTCGAACAGGGATTTTCATCGCTTTTTGACAAGGTAACTTGTTTTTAACACAAGCGGGCTTGCCAGTCAAGTTCGCCAAAATTCCCCTTCCCGAATCTAGCACCAGTGTGATATACTTGCATCCGCTCCCGCCCAGGCGGGGTATTTTATGCCCTAAAAGGGCAATATCCTATCTTACACGTTTCCCGACTTGGCTGTGCGTGCCGGTGGCCTCGGTGACAGGCAAGGATGACGGAGGCGGAAGAAAAACGCGAAGGAGAATTGAATATGGCCTTGATCCCCATGAAAGCGCTTCTCGAGAGCGGGGTTCACTTCGGGCACCGTACCCACAAGTGGCACCCGGCAATGAAGCCGTACATCTTCACTGAACGCAACGGCATTCATATTATCGACCTGCAAAAGACGGTCAAATCACTGGAGCAGTCCTATGCTTTGGTGCGTGATACCGTTGCCAACGGCGGCACGGTACTGTTCGTCGGCACCAAGCGGCAGGCTCAGGAAACCATCCAGGCCGAGGCAATGCGCGCCGGCATGCCCTACGTCACAACCCGCTGGTTAGGCGGCATGTTGACCAACTGGCGCACGATTCGCGGCCGGATCAACGAGCTGGAGCGGATGGAGCGAATGCGCGACAAAGGTGAATTCGAGCGGCTGACCAAGAAGGAAGCCATGCTGATCACCCGCGAAATCGAGCGACTGGAAATCCTGCTGGGCGGCATCCGAATGATGGCGCGCCTGCCGGAGCTGCTCTTTGTAGTTGACGTTCATCGCGAAGCTACCGCGATCCACGAAGCCAACTTGTTGAAAATCCCAGTTGTCGCAATGGTGGACACCAATTGCGATCCGCGTGATGTCGATTATGTCATCCCGTCCAACGATGACGCCATCCGGGCAATCAAGTTGCTGGTTGGCAAGATGGCCGACGCGGCGTTGGAAGGCAAGGCGATGCGCAAAGATATGCCCGAAGAAGAGCGCACTTACGAAATGGGCGCAGTAATGCCCGGGGCAGATGAGCGCGAGCTGACCGACGAAGAGTTGCTTGGTGAGGCTACCCTGAAAAAGCTGGCTTCCTATGCTCCAGTTGTTGATTTCGAAGAAGAAATCGAGATCGCGGCAGAAGAAGTAGAAGTTGAAGAAGAAAAGGTCGTTGAAGATATCACGGATACGACGGTCGCGGAAGACGAGGAATAATCCATGGCAATTACCACTGAACAAATTAAAGAACTCCGCGAAGCTACCGGGGCAGGGATTTTAGATTGTCGCAAAGCGCTCGAACAGGCGAATGGAAACTTCGACAAAGCCGTGGATTTCCTGCGCGAGAAGGGCCTGGCTACAGCCGCCAAGCGCGCCGATCGCGACGCCAACCAGGGTATGGTTGAGCTGTACTCGCATGGCAACGGCCGGGTCGGCGTGATGGTCGAGGTGAACTGCGAGACTGATTTCGTTGCTCGTTCAGAAGCTTTCCGCACTTTCGCCCACGAGGTCGCCTTGCAAATTGCCGCCGCTGCGCCCAAGTACATCCGCTCGGAGCAGATCCCCGAATCCGAACTAGAGCACGAGCGCGAGATCGCCCGTGCCCGGGCGCGCGAAGAAGGTAAGCCGGAAGCCATTCTTGAGAAGATCGTAGAAGGCCGCCTGGAAAAGTTCCGCGACGAAGTAGTCCTGCTGCGCCAACCTTACATCCGCGACGAGAGCATTACAATTGAAAAGCTGCTGATGCAGAACGTTGCTGCCATTGGCGAGAACGTCATTATCCGCCGCTTCTCCCGCTGGGAGCTCGGTGAGAGCACGAACTAATAAGATGGAACAGGCCAACCAAACGGTTGGCCTGTTTTTTATAAAGGAGCCAAAATGGAGAACAACTTGAAATACAAACGGATCCTTTTGAAACTGAGCGGAGAATCGTTGGCCGGACCGGATGGCTTTGGCATTGACCCAAACCGGGCCGAGGATGTGGCCCAACGCGTCAAGGAAGTCCACGATTTAGGCGTTGATGTGGCGATTGTGATCGGGGCAGGCAACTTGTGGCGCGGCCGGCGCGGGATCGAGCGCGGCATGGACCGGGCTACTGCCGATTACATGGGCATGCTGGCCACGGTGATGAACGCCCTGGCGCTGATGGATGCCATGGAACGCGGCGGCCTGGTCACGCGGGTCCAATCCGCAGTCGAGATGCAGGCTGTGGCCGAGCCGTACATCCGGCGGCGAGCTATCCGCCACCTGGAAAAAGGCCGGGTGGTGATTTTTGGCGGCGGCACGGGTAACCCATATTTTTCGACCGACACCGCTGCGGCGCTGCGCGCCATGGAAATCGGCGCAGATGTGTTGATCAAAGCCACGAAGGTCGATGGGGTATACGACTCGGATCCTATAAAGCATCCGGAGGCAGTTCGCTTCGACCGCTTGAACTACATCGAAGTAATCAACCGCCGGTTGGAAGTGATGGACTCGACCGCCATCTCGCTCTGCATGGACAATAATCTGCCGATCCTGGTCTTGAATCTTTGGAAACCCGAGGACTTGCGTGCAGCGCTGCATGGTGAATCGGCCGGAACGTTAGTCACCTACTAGGGGTGCGCCACCTGGCTGTCAAAACCTATCTTCTTATCGTTTAACCCTTTTCTCAGGCGGTATTTTCGGTTATCCTTAGGGAGCAAAGAACCTTTCAACGGAGGCAGCTATGCTTAAAGAGGTCTACAAAGAAACCGAAGGCCGCATGCGGGGCGCAATCACGGCCCTGGAAGAAGACTTGTCTGGGATACGCACCGGTCGGGCTCACCCCGGCCTGGTGGAGCGCTTACAGGTCGAATACTATGGCATGCCGACGCCCTTGATGCAGTTAGCCACGATTACAGTCCCCGAGCCACGCTCGCTGCTAATCCGCCCGTTTGACGCCTCGACCTTGAAACTCATCGAAAAGGGCATCCTGGCTTCCGATTTGGGATTGAATCCAAACAACGATGGTAAAGCCATCCGGCTGAATCTGCCGCCGCTGACCGAAGAGCGCCGCCGCGACCTGGTGAAAATCGTGCATAACCGAGCCGAAGAAGCCCGCGTGGCAGTGCGCAACATCCGCCGTGACAGCATCAAAGATTTGCATGAGTTCGAAAAAGAGAAAATGATCTCGGAAGACGAGCGAAAAAAGGGCGAGGAAGAACTTCAAAAGCTGACTGATCGGTACATCGAAGAAGTCAACCATGTCAGCCAGCGGAAAGAAAGGGAAATTCTCGAGGTCTGAATCGAGGCTGGCTATGAACGATTCCACCCAACCGGATTGGCTCGAGAAGGCACCCTCGCACATCGCGATTATCATGGACGGAAATGGGCGCTGGGCGCTCCAGCGCGGGCTGCCGCGCCTGGCTGGACACCGCGCCGGTACAGAAAATTTACGCCGGATTATCGAGGCGTTTATCGAGTTCGGAATCCAATACCTGACTATCTATGCCTTCTCCACTGAAAACTGGGGCAGGCCGCCTGAGGAAGTCCAGGGCCTGATGCACCTGGTGGAGGATGTTATTGACCGCGAGTTGCAGGAGCTGCACGACCAGGGCGTCCAATTACATCATCTCGGGCGGCTGAACGGCCTGGATCCGGTCTTGAGGGAAAAAGTCATCCAGGCAGTCGAATACACGCGGGATAATTCCAAACTAATCCTTAACATTGCCTTCAACTACGGCGGGCGAGATGAGATCGTTTGCGCGATCCAACACATGATTCGGGATGGCATCCCGGCCGAGCAGATCAACGAAGAGCTGGTCAGCCGCTACTTGTTCACCTCCAAAGCCCCAGACCCGGACCTGATCATCCGTACTTCTGGCGAGCTGCGCGGCAGTAACTTCTTAATCTGGCAAGGTGCTTACAGCGAGTGGTATTTCACCCCCACTTTCTGGCCCGACTTCGATAAGGAGCAGCTCCGTCTGGCCCTGGAGGAATACGCTCACCGCCAGCGTCGCTACGGCAAAGTCAACGAAGCTGAAGAAAATTTGACCGCACATGTTAGCTAAGCGTGTGCTGGTCGCCGCTATCCTGCTGCCAATCGGCCTGGTTTTAATTTACCTGGGCGGTTGGCCTTTTACGCTGTTTATTGCCCTGATGTTGGGACTGGCCGCTTTCGAATACGGCCGTTTGTTACGCACCCGGGGCTATAACCCTGAAGACAGGTTGATGATCGGATTGGCGGTTGCCCTACCCCTGGCACGCAACTGGCAAGGCTTTACCCTGGATGGCTTGTTGATTGGGCTGTTCTTGCTGCTCAGCCTGACCTACCACCTATGGCGCTACGAGCGCGGCCGCGACCAGGCCGCCACCGATTTTGCCGTCACCGTCAGCGGCGGGCTCTACATCGGCTTTACCGGCGCTTACCTGATCTCTCTGCGCAACCTGCCGGAGGGAATGTGGTGGGTGCTGCTGGCCCTGCCGGCGGTTTGGCTGGCTGACTCAGGCGCATATTTCGTCGGCCGGGCCTACGGACGACACAAGCTGAACAAGCGCCTGAGCCCCAAAAAATCCTGGGAAGGTTACTTCGGCGGGATTGTCCTGGGCACCGCCGGGACCGCCCTGTTGGCGCTGGCCTGGCAGGCCCTGGCCCTGCGCTGGCTCGAAACCCTGGGCAGCGCGACGAGCATCACCCCGTTCAACGGCGCAGTCCTGGGCCTGGTCGCCAGCCTGCT
>JAYRWF010000126.1:0-15800 GCA_041918195.1 Anaerolineales bacterium | reverse complement strand
TGGTGGCCGATGTCGAGCGCGTCTGCGACACGGTAGGGATCATCAACAAAGGCAAAATGGTGCTCGAATCCGACCGCCAGGCTTTACTTGATCGTTATGCCCTGCCTGTATTCGAAATCGAAGCCGAAAACGGCTTTTCAGAATGGGTCGAACAAGCTCGCCGCCTGCCAGTAGTAAGCTCGGTTCAAGCCGAAGGCCGCCTGGCACGCGTCAGCGTAAAAGATATCCATACTGCCCAGCGCGCCTTGCTCGCCTCGCTGTCCGAAAACGGCTTGCTGATCCGCCGCTTTGAAGTAACTACGCCCTCACTGGAAGAAATATTCCTCAAGCTGACCGGCCAAGCGGAAAATATCTCGACGGAAAAGGAAACACTATGAATCTTGCATTGCTACGTAAAGAATGGCTCGAACAGCGTCGCACATTTCGCCTGTGGATTGTCATCGGCGTGCTGTTGATTTCCGGCCTGATCTCACCCCTGATCGCCAGGTACACCCCGATGCTATTAAGTAGCCTGCCCGGTGTACCCCCCGAGTTGGCCGCTGTGATCCCCGAGCCTACCATCCTGGACAGTTTCACCCAATACATCAAAAATAGCAGCCAGTTTGGATTAATTGTGCTCATCGTCCTGACTATGGGAGTAATGGCCCAGGAAATTGAGCGCGGCACAGCGGCTATGCTCCTCAGCAAGCCAGTCTCTCGCCCGGCAGTTATCCTGTCGAAATGGGCAGCTGGCAGTCTCGGATTGTTGCTCGGACAGGCGCTCGCCGCAGCCGGCTTCGCTTTTTACACCCTGGTGCTATTTGGGTCGTTTTCGCTGTCCGATTTCCTGGCCCTCAATGTCCTGCTGTTCCTCTTCCTGCTATTTTATTTGACTTTGGCATTACTGGCTAGCAGCCTGGCGCGCAGCCAGTCGATGGCCGCCGCGGCTGCCTTTGGCGGGTTGATCCTGGTCCTGATCCTCGATGCGATCCCAGGAATTGGCGATTACCTGCCCGGCCAGTTGCTTACCTGGGGAGGATCGCTGTTCACCCTCGCCCCCCAAACCGCCTGGCCGGCCCTGGCGACAGTCCTGCTGTTGGTTGCTGCCTTCCTGGCCATCGCCATCCTCCATTTTCAGCGCCAGGAAATCTAAATTTGTTTCACGTGAAACGTTTAGGCCAGGTTGGCACCGTTGTCAGCCGCCCATTGGTCGATGGTTTCTTCAACCATATCCAATAAGGCGTCCAGGCCAGCCACCCGTTCCGGAAAGTCTTTTCCCAACAGGTTAATTTCTTCCAGGCTGGCACGCCAGTTGGCTTCATACACGCCCGAGTCCGGCTTCGCCGCCACCGCTCGGGTCCAGGTGCATAGCAGGGGCCAGGTTGCCGCCTGCGGCTGCCCGCTTGATACCAGCGTTTCGAACGCTCGCTGGTAGTATCCAAACCGGTCAGGGTGCAGTCTGGCCGGCGCCGCCTCGGGCTCAATCGCCTGGTAAGCTGCCTGCCAGAACGGCAGCCAACCCGCCAGTCGATCCACAGTCACCGCTGGAGCTCCGATCAAACCCAGAAAGCCAGCGCTCAATCCTGGTCGCCGGGCAGCCACACATCGCTCTGGCAGGCGCAGCAGGAAGCGACGCTCGGTTAGCGCCGCCCCGCTCAACAAGGCAATTGAATTGGCCGCATCTTCCAGCCCACGCAGGAACAGCAGGAATTCCCCCACCCCGGCCGTTCGGCGCACACCGTGCAGCTTCATCCAGGCCTGGCGCGCACTGTCAAATAGCTTATGGCTTCGTTCCAGCACATAGTCCGGCCGGTCAAACTGCCCCCTCACGCTGGCCTGGGTGAAATCCAGGAAGTGATGCGGATCAAACTGCGCCCGGCTATCTTTGATCGTCGGGCCCAGCCATGAGTCAAGACGCAGGGAGCGCGTGTTCCGGTAATCGCGTTGCAGGTGATGGGCAATATCCAGATGGACTTCTTCGGTCAGCGCCACAATCTCCCGTTGAATGGGGATTTCACTGGCATGCACGAAGAAAAGGTCTATATCCACGGATCCCAGGCTTAAAAAATCGTCCTCCAGGAATGAGCCGTGTAGATAGACTGCCTGGATTCCTCGATCCGCCCGCGTCCGCTGGACAATTGTCTCACGGACGATTTTGAGTAATGTTTCTCGGGTGACCCGCATAGTAGCTTCTCCTCCTCGCCTGCCTGCCCTGGGTTTATCCTGGCTTAGCTAGAGACTTCCATCGGCAGTTCTGGCTGGAATGGACCCATCTTGAGCGCCTGGCGGATGCGGTTTTCGGTCCAATTTAGATCTTCATCCCGGTGGACATAGTCCAGGGTGTTGGTGTCGATCACCAGCACCGGTGAACGGCGGCTCTGGTGGTCGGCAAAAAAAGTCTCGTAAGCCTGGTTTAGTTCCTGGATATACTCCCGTTCCATGTTCCGCTCGTATGACCGGTCGCGATATGCAATCCGCCGCATCAACGCCTCGGTATCCGCCCGCAGGTAAACGATCAAGTCCGGCGCCGTCACCTTTTCAGCCAGCGCCTCGTGGACCTTATAGTACATCTCCAGTTCATCGCCGCGTAGATTGATCCCGGCAAATAAAGCGTCTTTCTCAAAGGTATAGTCGGCAATCAGGTCCTTCCCCCGGCTCAGCACATCGCTAACCACCCGCCGTTGTTGGTGATAGCGGCTCAACAAGAAAAAAATCTGCGTCTGAAACGCATAGCGCTCACGGTCGGCATAAAAATCGGACAGGAATGGGTTTTCTTCAAAGACTTCCAGCAGCAGCTCTGCATCAAAGCTCGCCTGCAGAAGACGCGCCAGGGTGGTCTTTCCGACCCCAATCACACCTTCGATCGCTATATACATTGCCAGGCTCCCATGAATCGCCAGGTCTTGTCCCGGCGAAAATTTGTCTAGACAAATTTTCGGCGCGCAGTTTCCGCTCGCCGCCCGCGTATTTCAACTTTACCAGCCTTTGACCTAGAATGCAACCCGTTGACACCCCCACCCCACTTGACAGGCTTCAAACTCGCGCTAAACTGAATAGTATAGAAGGAGGCGTTATGGCAGCATTGAACCGCATCCAGTTAATCGGGCGTTTAGGCAAAGAACCGGAAATTTTTACCACTCAAAAAGGTGCCAAAGTCACCCGTTTCTCCTTGGCGGTCGATCGCCGCTGGCGAAACGCGAATGGGGAAATTCAACACGAGGCCGACTGGTTCAATATCGAAGCTTGGGGTAACCTGGCTGACATTTGCCAGAACTACCTGCACAAAGGCCGCCTGGTTTACCTTGAGGGCCGATTACAGACCGATCGCTACGAAAAAAGTGGGGAAACCCACTACTTCACCAAGGTGATTATCCGAAACATCCAGCTCCTCGACCGCAAGCCGGAAGAAGAACCGGAAGAAGAAGTCGAAGAAGAAATCTTGCCCGATAGCGGTCTCTAGACCCCTTGGGCAGCCAGCACCTGCAGCAGCGCCAGGATCGCAATTTTTCCGGACTGGTAGCGATGCGGCGTCTTTTTCAACGGGCTCACCGTAGCGGCTGCATCGGCGAGGATCTCAGATCGCGTCCCGCCGCGCTGCTTGGCTTGCAGATAAGCCACGCCTAAATCGAACATGTACCCCAGATCAAGCGGATTGGCGCTTTTATCTTGCCCCTCTTCCACGTGCTGCCAGCCAGCCAGGGCGGTCAATAAGGCTTTCAGGACCTCTCCCGATTTGGACGGCTTTTCCTCGGGCTGCCCATCCTTTTCTTCCTTCAAAACTTTACGCAGATAAGGCGCCAAGTCTTCCAGTCCGATCTGGTATTGTAAAAACTGCTCGCCCAATTGGGCCAATCCATTGGCATACACTTGCGCTGAGCCATTTTCCAGCCGGCTGCGCAGTAAAACCCCAGCGTATTCCATCGCCGCTGCCAGGCCATCGGTTTGTTTTGCCTCGGCCGCCTCAACCGCCAGGTTAAAGATCTCTAGCATATGGTCGCCGTGGTTGTTGTTAACCGGATCGGCAGCGTTAAACTCCAGGCGGTGGTCAGCCATCGCCTGCGCCACTGCCTGAAAAATCGGGGCCAAAGCTAGAAGAACCGGTTGCTCGCTCATCGAGAGACTTCTTTTCCAACCGTGGGGCGCAGTAAGCGCCCCACGGCTAGTCAGATATGCTACTGGACTGGCAGCGCTTCCAACTGATCGATCATCTGGTCGATCACGTCAAAGCCACCCTGCCAGAACTCAGCACTGTATACATCGATACCCGCCTCAGCCAGCACCTGGACTGGGGCCTTCGAGCCGCCAGCCGACAGGATGTTCAAGTAGCGTGGTTTGAAGCTCTCGCCCTCAGCCAGGAATTGCTGGTACAGCGACAGGACCAGCAGTTGTCCAAAAGCGTAAGCATAGACATAGAAGGGTACGTGGTAGATGTGGGGGATCGAGACCCATTCCCAGCGAAATTCATCGTTTACATCCACCGCTTCGCCAAACTGGCGCTGCAGGTTTTGGAGATAAGCCTCAGCCAGGTCGTCCACCGAGGCGCCTTGGTCGATCATCTCATGCGCCTGCCGCTCAAACAAGGCAAAGAAGATCTGGCGCATCACCGTGGCGTACGAATCATCCACCTGGCGGAAGAGTAGGTCGCGCCGTACGCCAGCATCGGTTTCGCTGCGCAGCAAGCGATCAATCAACATCATTTCGCCAAAGGTAGAAGCCGTCTCAGCCAGCGGCAGGCAGGCATGCTGGGTGAAAGCTGTGTGATGTTCCGCCAACATCGAGTGGATCGCATGCCCCAGCTCGTGCGCCAGGGTGGCCACATCGTCCGGGCGGCCCTGGTAGTTTACCAGCACCCACGGGGTCAGGTCAGGTGTGACAGTCGAGCAAAAAGCACCGCTGCGTTTTCCCTTACGCACCTGGCTGTCCAGGTGCTGTTCATCAAACACCCGCTGAGCCAGGACAGCCACCTTCGGCGCGAATTCCGCAAACGAATCAAGCACCATCTCGGCTGCGTCTTCGAAAGCATAGCTCTTCTCGGACTTGGCAACCGGGGCGTAGATATCATACCGGCGTAGGCGCTCCATTCCCAACCAGCGCGCTTTCAGCCGGAAATAGCGCTGGAAGACGCTTGCATTCCGCTCAGCCACCTCCAATAAGGTGCTGACCACTTCATCGGGAATGTCATTCGCCAGGTTACGCGCCGAAATCGGGCTGGCAAAATGGCGCAGTTCAACCTGCTCGCTACGCCAATCCCGCACCAGGGTTTGGTAGATTTGGCCCAAGATCGTGCCGTCCTGGCCGTAAACCCGGTACAGTTCCTGGTAGGCCGCCTCCCGCAGTTCCGGGTCGTGATGGCGAGCGTAGACCATTAATTGGCCGCGCGTCAGCTCTTTCTCCTCTCCATCGACCTTTACCTTGAAGGAATAGCGGTTGGTGATCGAGTCGTACAGGATCGCAAATGCATTCGAGCCGGTGACGTTCTTAATATTGATGATTTTTTCTTCCGGTTCGCTCAAGGTATGCGGCTTGAACTGGCGCATTTGCTCCAACCAATAGCGGTAATCGCCGCTCGCCGCCAGCAAGCGTTGGGCGTTGGCCTCATCCAGGTCTTTCCACCAAATTTCAAAGAACAGGCTGCGGTTCTGCAACCCAGTCAGGAACTGGTCAGAGCGCGCCATGAAAGCCTGGGCGGCCTGGTTCTGGGTATCGCCGGAAAAAGCCAACCCGGCAAAAGCGCCCACCCGGTTTCCCTTACGATTCAGTGCTTCTAATTGCCCGACGATCTCCAGAAAATCAGCGCTCGAGATACCGGTAGTCAACCGGCTGCGGTTAGTTTCAAAAGCCGCAACGCTTGCCTCTAAATCGGCAAAAGCCGCCTGCATTTCAGGACTGTCGGAAGCCGGGAACAAGTCTGCTAGGCTCCAGGCCGATAAACTATAGGTTTGTTTCATAATCTCCTCTCGTCTTTCTTCTGATTTTCGGATCCTTCTGCCGTTATTTCGCCAGCCTGGAGCATCGCTCGTAGCCGGTCGCGCAGCCGGTTGATCGGCCAGCGTTCGGCAGTTGTCGGATCCACATAATACCACTGCTCCCAGCCATTGCAAGGAGTTGCTGGTGCACCGGTCGCCAGCCGGGCCATCTGGTGGATCGAACCGCGCTCTCCATCATAGGCTAGCGAACCATCGACCAGCACCCGGGCGCACTTCTGCTCCTCGCCGCCCAGGTATAAAGTTGCGCCTGGCTGCAGCAACCCATACTCTAAAAGCCTCCCAAAGGGCAGCCGCCCCTCTCTCAGCAGCCTTCTCCGGTCGGGGACCTCAAACAGCGCCGGGTCGTATGTCGCCGGCTGGATCGCATCAATCCGCTTGCGGGCCAGTTCCACGTACTCCGCCTGGCGCTCGATCCCAATCCAATGCCGGTGCAGCCGTTTCGCCACTGCGCCGCTCGTGCCTGTGCCAAAGAATGGATCCAGGACCACATCCCCCGGGTTGGTGCTCGCCAGCAGGATCCGGTAAAGCAGCGCTTCAGGTTTTTGGGTCGAATGGGCCTTTTCACCGTTCAACCGCAAGCGCTCCGGGCCTGTGCAAATCGGCAAGTACCAATCGCTGCGCATCTGCAGTTCTTCGTTTAGCGACTTCATTGCCTGGTAGTTAAATGTATATGCTGAACCGCGATCCTTCTGCGCCCAGATCAGCATCTCGTGCGCATTGGTAAAGCGCACCCCGCGGAAGTTGGGCATCGGGTTGTCTTTGACCCACACCACATCGTTCAAGATCCAGAAGCCCAGGTCTTGCAGCCGGCTGCCCACCCGGTAGACATTATGATACGTACCGATCACCCACAACGCGCCGGTCTTTTTTAACACTCGCCGGCAGGCCGCCAGCCACTGCAGAGTGAACTGGTCGTAGGCCTGAAAATTTTCAAACTGGTCCCAGGCGTCATTCACCGCATCCACCCGCGTCCGGTTTGGCCGCAACAATTCCTGGTGAAGCTGTAAATTGTACGGTGGATCCGCAAAAACCAGGTCAACCGACTCAGCCGGCAGCCCCGCCAGGACCTCGATGCAGTCTCCTTGCAGCACCTGGTCAAGCGGCAGGTCATCCGGTGGAAGGTTGCTGCTATTCATCTATAAATTGAATCGAATATGGACGATTTCGCCATCCTGGACGATGTATTCTTTCCCTTCCAGGCGCAACTTACCTTTCTGGCGAGCCTCGCTCAGTCCTCCCAGGCTCACCAGGTCTTCATAGCGCACCACTTCGGCTCGGATGAATCCTTTTTGCAGGTCCGAATGGATCGCCCCGGCTGCTTCAACCGCCGGTGTGCCGCGCTGGATCGTCCAGGCTCGTACTTCATCTTCGCCAACTGTGAAAAAGGACTGCAAACCAAGCAGATCATAGGACAGGCTGATCACGCGCTGCAGGCCGAGTTCTTCTATTCCGTACTCCGCCATGAACAGCGCGGCGTCTTCCGGCGGGAGCTGGACCAGGTCCATTTCCAGTTTTCCCTGCAAAGCCGCGACCCGGCTGTGCGGCTGCGAATATTCGATCGCCGGGGTTGCCTGCCCTTCGGATAGGTTCAACAGAATCAACAGCGGCTTACGAGTCAGAAAACCGAACCCCGCCAGCAGCTTTTCCTCTTCTGGCGTCAGTTCCACCGCCCTCAGCGGTAGTTCAGCCGCCAGCGCTGCATGAAGCTTTTCGAACAAAGCAATCTCACGCTCAATTATGCTTCGCTCACGCCCGCCGCCCTTTTTCCGCTCTTCGACCAGTCGCTCTTGTTTCCGCTCGACCGAAATCAGGTCGTTCAGCAGCAACTCGCTTTCCATGTTCGCCAGGTCGCGCCGTGGATCGACGCTACCCGCCGGGTGGGGAACGTTTGGATTCTCAAAGCAACGCACCACCTCAACAAAGCCATCCATCTGGGCCAGTTGGTTGAGCAGCGAACCTGAAATCCCGCTCTTATCCGCAGCGCCCTCCAGGCCGGCAATATCCGCGTAGGTAACTTTGGCGTAGATGGTTTTCTGTGGCCGGAACATCGCCGACAGTCGATCGACCCGCCCGTCCGGTACATCGACCACCCCGGTATGCACCTCGAACCGCCCGCCGCTCATTGTCGTCGGTTGGTTCCCGCGCGTCAGCGCATTGAAAACCGTTGTTTTGCCTGATTGAGGCAGTCCGATAATTCCTAAACGCATACGCTTTTCCTCCATGCGCAATTATACTTGACCAGGAGAACAACCTTCGATATACTTGCATTCAGGAATTAGCCGAAGTGGCGGAACAGGCAGACGCGCACGACTCAAAATCGTGTTCCCTAAAGGAGTGTGGGTTCGATTCCCACCTTCGGCACTGTAGCGACAATGCGTCCCAACACCAACGGTTGCGGACGCATTGTTTTCTTACCGCCTCATAACCATCACCAGGAGAATACCTATGCCATCCACTGACCAGATTCTCGCCGTGATCCTGGGAGGAGGCGTTGGAAAACGCCTGTACCCACTCACCCGCCAACGCTCGAAACCCGCCGTCCCGATTGCCGGCAAGTATCGCCTGATCGACGTGCCGATCAGCAACTGCATCAACTCAGGCATCACCCGCATTGCCATCTTGACTCAATTCAATTCTGTCTCGCTTCACCGCCATATCGCCCAGACCTATACCTTCGATCGCTTCCACCAAGGCTGGGTCCAGATCCTGGCCGCCGAGCAAACCCCTCGCAGCACCGGATGGTACCAGGGCACCGCCGACGCCTTTCGCAAACAGTTGTTTGAAATCAAAGCTGCCCGCGCTCCTTACGTGCTCATCCTGGCTGGCGATCACCTTTACCGGATGGACTATGCCGAAATGGCGCAATTTCATTGGGAAAACCAGGCCGATATCACCGTCGCTGTTCAACCGGTTGCCGCGAACGAGGCATCTCGATTTGGCTTGCTCAAGGCCGAGGCCGGCGGTAAGATTACCGAATTCGTTGAGAAGCCGCGTGACCCTGACGTCCTGGCCCGCTTTGTCAGCCGCGATGATCCCGAGCGGCCTTTCCTCGGCTCAATGGGCATTTATATCTTCAACACGGAGGTCCTGATTGACCTGCTGGAAAATACCATCGCCGATGACTTTGGCGGCCAGGTAATTCCCAGCAGCCTGGGCAGCCACCGCGTTTATGGCTTCGGCTTCGACGGCTATTGGGAGGATATCGGAACCATCCGCTCCTTTTACGAGGTCAACTTGCGCCTGGCGCAGCCCGAATCCCCTTTCAATTTCTACGATCCCCAGCGCCCCATTTATACTCACCAACGCTCGCTGCCTGGCTCGGTAATTGACGGCGCCCGATTGACCAATGTCATGCTCTCGGAAGGCTGCATCATCCACAAATCCGATATCAGCAACTGTGTCGTCGGCGTCCGCAGCATTATCCAGGAAGGGGTCAAGCTGAAGAATACGATTATGATGGGTGCTGACTATTACGACACACCCGATGCACCCCCTCCAGCAGGCATACCTTATGGAATCGGCAAGGATAGCCAGATCGACGGTGCTATCCTCGACAAAAATGTCCGCATCGGCGAAGGGGTGGTCATCAAGCCCTTCCCGCGGGGTACTGACATCGAAGAAGGTACTTATACCGTCCAGGATGGTATTGTGGTGGTCCCCAAAGGCGCCATCCTGTTCTCCGGCACCTATATCGGGCCATGAGTTAAGCCTGAATCAAAAGAGCCAGCCCGGTGGGTTGGCTCTTTTGATTTTAGTTCATGTCAGTTCGACGGTCTTGGTGTGAATATCAAACTTTGGCGGGCGTTCCATGTGTTTCTTCACTGCACACTGCTCTGCCGAGCGCACCAACGCAGGCAGGTATTTCTCCGGAAAATCGGGCGGGGTCTGGATTTCAATCTCGATCTTTCCAACCATCCCGCTCATCGGATCATTATGGATCCGCTGAAGAATCCGGATTCCATCAGTCGACAGACCGCGCTGCTGACAAAAACCCAACACGTAAATCCCCGCACACGTGCCTAGCGAAGATAAAAACATCGCGAAAGGCGTTGGCGCTGATCCGCTCCCGCCACCCATCGGGGGCTGGTCCGTTTTTACCGTGTAAGGCCCAAAATGAGCGTCGACACGCGCTCCACCAGGGAAGTCAATAATCATCTCCATAATCGATCTCCTTTTCTAAATAATTACTCCGTTACTTGGATGCAGACTATCGAAAAAGGTTGCACCAACTCGCGTCGATAATGAAAAAAGATCAATTTAGCGGAAGAAATAGATAATCGCCACGATTACCCCGATGGTGACCACCACCCAACGCAGTTGACTGGGCTTGATCCGGCTGGCCAGCTTGCCTCCCAGTGTTCCTCCCAGGATCGCTCCGGCCGCCATCACCAAAGCTGCTGGCCAGACCACTTTATCCGAGAACAAGAAGAACACTGCTGCCGCCATATTCACACTGAACGCTACCCCCTGCTTCAAGGCATTCAGCCGGGTCAGCGTGTCATCCAGGATCAATCCTAGCACAGACAGGATAATCACGCTCAATCCTGCCCCAAAATACCCCCCGTAGATCCCTGCCACCGAGATCAATGGTGCAACCCAGATCTCAGAAATATGGCCCCGTCCACTGCTCGCGGTCCGCTTGACCAGCCACTTCCGCACTGTATCCTGCACGGCCAGCAGTCCGCAGGCAAGCAAGATCAAAAACGGCACCAGTTCGCGAAAAAGCTTCTCCTGGGTATTCAGCAGCAGCACTCCACCGATCAGCCCGCCCAGGATCCCTGCTGGGACAAGGTAATACAGCCGCCGGCCCTGGCCTTTCAAATCTTTCATCTGCGCAAAGGTCGCGCTGAGATACCCTGGCGAAAGCGCCACGGTGTTGGTGACATTGGCTGCCACGGCTGGAATACCCACCGCCGTCAGCATTGGAAACGTAATCAGGGTTCCGCCGCCCGCCAGTGCATTCACTGCGCCGCCCGCCATCCCCGCCAATCCAATCAACAGAAAATCCATCCACGAAAGCGGGTCCAATTTTTATCTCCTTCATCTGGGGAATTTTCTTCATATTACCATATTTACTTTTCCCTGGATAAGACAGCCATATATGGGGGATTCTTCTCAGGTTCCCCACTAGCCTCAGATGTGAAAACTGTGGATAACTGCCCAAATACTGTGGATAAACTATCCGAACTGGGGAAAACCACCCTTTTTATCCCAATCCACGTTGCTTGCCAGACCCCAATATATGGGGGGTGCATAAGTGCCATCCCTATATATCTTTTCAAGGCTGTTGGTAAGAATTTTTATCCCTGCTTATCCGTTTTCATCCCCAGTTCACTCGGGGACAAATTTGGGAAACAGCAACCGCATATCTGGGTTGAGTATGTCTTCATCCCCTACACCTGCAGGTGATTTGCCTGGTTAACAGGTTTATCCACACTATCCACAGGGCCTACTAATACAACTAATTAATTCTATTCAACAACAATGAAATACATCCTAACCAGTTCATCAAGCTCGGCTTGTTGATTAGCCGAAAGCAATTCACCTAGTACAGCAAAGAAAGCCTCTTGGGAAGCAATCTGACCCGAATAGCGCTCTGCATAGATGCCTAAAAATTGCAAAAAGGTTTCGTCGCCAATCAACGTACGTAGCTCTTCCAGGAAGACAGCTCCGTTCAAGTAGACGGCATCCCGGTAGGCGCGATAGGGCTCTGCCTCGCCGCGTGGATTATAGATCGAGTCGTCAACCCGGCCACGCGGTTGGTAATAGTTAACCCGGTAGTCCCACCACCATTTCAGCGCTTCTGGATAATAGGTCTCAAAGAAGAGCCGTTCGCTGTAGGTGCACAAGGCTTCATCCAGCCAGGGCTCCAGTGCCTGGTCGTTCCCCACCTGGGCATACCACCACTGGTGAGCGGTCTCGTGGGCAGCGATAGCGATCAGGTATTCCGACGGTGTGCCAGTGTACAGGTTATAAAATCCTTTGCTCAGGAAGTACATCCCGTCATATTCCATCCCATCCAGGAAATCCGCCTCCACCACTGCCAGGCTGGATCGGGTGTACGGGCCGAACAGCCGGCCGTAGAGTTCCAGCGCCTTGACGGTGGTGTCCAGCACAGCCTGGTTAGCTGTTTCCTCTCCACCGAAGGCATAGCTGGTCACTTGGACCGTGCCGGCCTGGGCAGTGAGCACCTGGTAATACGGGCTGGCTGAAAAGGCAAAATTTCGCGCCTGGCGGTGTTCGAACCGCAGCCATTCGCCATCGGGCACCGCCGCGGTGCTGGCGGCAATCACAATTCCTGGCTGGTTTTCTGCCAGGCGCAGGTTAACATTGAAATCGACGCTTTCGAAAACCAGGTGCTCCCCATAATATCCGGCCGGGTGGGCCAGCCAGCCTTTCCCCGGAATAAACGGTGGCACAAATGGGTACCAATCGACCAGGTTGGCCTGTCGATCAGTATAACCGAAGGGAATCGGCCGGATCGCCGCCGAAGGGGTCGGCGACGGCAGGTTCAACTGATAGCTCAGCGCCAGGTTCACGACCTCGCCTGGGGCAAGGGGCTGTTTCAGCGCAAATCGCAGCCAGCCGGTCTCTGTGCTCACCCCTTCGATTGGCCCGCCCTCGCCCCACTCCAGGCGGTCCAGTTGAAATGTTCCAGAGTAATACAGCGGCTCGACCATCAAGACCAGCTCAGTCAGGGTCTCGCTACTGTTGTTGGCGTAAGCAATCTTTTCGTCCACCGCCAGGTGGTGGCGGGCGTAATCCAGGGTTGCATTCAGGGTGTAATGCGACCGGCGCGGCGTTTCAACGGTTGGGCTGGCTGTGGCAGTCGGCGAGGCGGTCGGTGCTGGGGATGTTTTGGTCGCCAGGCTGGCCAGCGCCAGGCTCGGGCTGGGTGTTGCCACGCTGGGTGGTTGCCTGGCGCTGCTGCAACTGGCCAGCAGGCTGAGGGCGATCAAAACCCCGGTGGTTTTCCGCAGTAATCTCATCATGCGGTTATTCCAGGTTACCCCTAGCGCCGTTCCGCCAGGCGCATCAGTCGTTCACCGGCCGCCAGGAGTGTCTCATCCCGCTTGGCGAAATTTAACCGGATGTAAGATTTGACCGGTTCATGGAAGAAATACGACCCGGGCATGCTCGCCAATCCGATTTCCTTCACCATCCAGGTGCAAAAATCAAAATCGTCCTCAAAACCGAAGTCGGAGATATCAACCAGGACGAAATAAGCCCCTTGCGGCTGGATAAAGTCCAGGTCCGCTTTGCTGAGCAAATCGATGAACAGGTCTCGCTTGCGTGCATACTCGGCCAGCATGTGCTCGTAATAGGCTGGCGGGAACTCGAGCGCTGCTACCGCTCCTTCTTGTAGCGGCGAAGGGGCGCAGACTGACAGAAAATCGTGCACTTTGCGCAGTCCATCGCTGATCGCCGGTGGAGCAATTGCCCAACCAACCCGCCAGCCGGTCGCAGCGTAGGTCTTGGAAAGTGAGCTGCACGAAATCGTGCGTTCGAACATTCCTGGCAGGCTAGCAATGTAGGTGTGCTGGTGGGGCGCATAGACGATGTGCTCGTAGATTTCGTCCGCAATCACTGTCACATCGTATTCCTGGGCCAGGCTGGCAATTATCTGCAATTCTTCCAGCGTAAACACCTTCCCGGTCGGGTTGGCTGGATTGCACAGCACCAGCGCCCGTGCGCCGCCTTGAAAGGCTTTGCGTAGATCGTCAGGATCGAAAGCTAATTCTGGGGGGTGCAGCGGGACATGCACCGGCCGTGCGTTCAACAGGCGTGTATCTACCAGGTAGGCCTCATAATGGGGTGAAAAAATCACCACCGGGTCGCCCGGGTTAGTGACCGTGATCAGCGCTGCCAGGATCGCTTCGGTGTCCCCAACCGTGATCGTGACGTGCTGTTCCGGGTCGATCTCCAGCCCGCTGAACCGGCTGTGCTTATCTGCCAGCGCCCGGCGCAGGCGCGGCGAGCCCCAGGTGGGCGTATACTGGTTGTGTCCTGAGAGCAGCGCCTGCCCTGCGGCGGCCAGCATCTCAGCCGGCGGGTCAAAATCAGGCACCCCCTGGGCCAGGTTGACCGCCTGGTACTGCTCGGCCAGGCGGCCCATCTGGCTGATTGCAGAGTTTGGAATGTGATTCAGGCGAATGGATGGGACCGGCATATTTCCCTCAGGCTTTCTTAGCGGCCATTTCTTCTCGCACGGTCTGGTAGAGCGTCTCGGCTTTTAATTCGCTCAGCGTATAGCAGGGAGCGTTCAGGTGATCGGCCAAGCTCTGCGCCAGTCCCTGGTCAAAGGCGGCGTGTTCCATGTTGATGACCAGGCTGTGGATATCTTCGCTGGCGATTTGGTTCGCCAGCCGGTTAGATTCTTCCTGGGGCGGCAGGTGGGTCAGCGAGACATTCCCGGCTCCATCGGTCAGCAGGATTAAGAGCGGGTTGACGTCTGGGTGTAGGATCCGCTCACGGCTGATCACCTCGTGCGCCATCAGTAAACCGGCCGAAAGAGGGGTTTTTCCGCCGACCGGGATATTGGCCAGCGCCTGCTGGGCGAGTTGAATGGAGTTGGTTGGCGGCAGAATCAGGGTGGCTTTATTCTTTTGGAAGACGACCAGCCCGACTCGGTCACGTCGCTGGTAAGCATCGGTCAGCAAGCTCAAGATCGCTCCCTTGGTGGCTGTCATTCGTTCTGCTACTGCCATCGACCAGGATGCATCGACCACGAACAGCACCAGGTTGGATGCTTTCTTAATCCGAATTTTTCTCTGGAAATCGCTGGTCCGGATCGCAAAGGCCACCCGTTTGCGCATCTCGTAGCGTTCTTTCTGGTAGGGAGCTGCTGCGCGCAGGGTGGCATCAAAGGCCAGATCGTCCGTCCGCCCATTGGCGGGCCGGGCCTGGATATAGCGACCGCGTTTGCGCTCGGTATGCGTGCGCGAGCGCCGCCCGCCCAGGCGGCGCGAGATCCGGTCAAGTGGGTTTTCGATTTTACGTGGGGTAAAGCTGGCGCCGATTTTGACTTTCTCGCCGCCATCCCACCAGTTGGCGCTGACCTGGTCGAAGACATTTTGGCGGGCTGGTTCACTTGGCGCTTTTTCAGAGTCCTCGCCGACTGTCTCGCTGCTTAGGGTCGCTTTTTTTTTTCGTCCGCATCCTGGTCGCCGGGCACAGGTTCCGCCTCGCCCAGGCTGCTTGTGCTGCCCTGAAGTTGCTCAATCCGTTCTTCCAGGTCTTCCATGCTGATCTCAGCTTGGTGGAACGGGCCGCGCTTGATCCGGTGCGGCAGGGCAAGCTCGGCCGCCAGAGCAATATCCCGGTCGGTGATCGACAACCGGCCTTCGAAGGCGGCATGCGCCCGGGCGGTCTTCAGGATCACCAGGTCCGAACGATGACCATCAACATTCAGCGAAGAAGTCAACGCCGCAATCGATAGCAGGTCGCGACTGGTAAAACTGACCTGGTCTACCAGCGGACGGGCTTGCTCGATCCGGTGGGATAAGTCTTGCTCTTTTGGTTCCCACTGCTTGCGGAAATCCTCCGCTCCCGATTCAAATGCCAGGTTGCGCTGCATAATCAGCACTCGCTCGCGCGCATCGCGGATGCCGTGGATCTCCACCGACAGTGCAAAGCGGTCCAGGAGTTGCGGGCGCAGGTCACCTTCCTCTGGGTTCATCGTCCCAACCAGGATGAAGCGCGCCGGGTGGGCGAAAGAAATTCCCTCCCGTTCGACAATATTTACCCCCATTGCCGCCGAGTCCAACAGCAGGTCAACTACATGATCATCCAACAGGTTGACCTCGTCAATATACAGCAGACCGCGATTGGCCG
>JAYRWF010000125.1:0-2105 GCA_041918195.1 Anaerolineales bacterium | reverse complement strand
GATTTGGGTGAAGCCGACCTGCGTTTGATGTTCAAGACCGGAATTGTGGATGGGAAGATGGCCTTTATCTCGATGGATGGTGTGGCCAACCCGGATATCCAGGTTCAGCCGGGTCAGGTGATTGAAATTACTCTCGAAAATGGTGATAATATCCAACACAATCTAAGCCTGCCGGATTTCAGTATCCAAACCGAAGATGTCTTCAAGCAGGGCGACCTAGCCATCGTTAAATTCAAAGTTGAACAAGAAGGGATTTTTTCGTATTTTTGCGCTATTCCTGGCCACCGCGCGGCCGGGATGGAAGGCCGGCTGATTGTGGGCAACCCGCCAGAGCTGGTTGGGATCGAAGCTCCGGATGTCTCTCGTTCCCCCGATGACCTGCCCGGACCATTGCAGCGCACGGAAGCTCAGAATGTCCGGATTGACCTGGAAGCGGTGGAAGTCGAGGGGCGACTGGCGGATGGAGCGGCCTACACCTTTTGGACATTTGGCGGCAAGGTGCCTGGTCCGTTCCTGCGTGTCCAAATGGGTGATACCGTTGAAGTTCACCTCAAAAACCCGGCTTCCAACACCATGATGCATTCAGTCGATTTTCATGCCGTTACCGGGCCCGGCGGGGGCGCAGTCTACACCCAGAGCATGCCGGGTGAAGAGACCATGTTCACCTTCAAAGCGCTCAACCCAGGCCTGTATGTCTATCACTGTGCAACCCCAATGATCCCGCACCACATATCGAATGGGATGTATGGCTTGATCCTCGTTGAGCCAGCCGGCGGGTTACCGCCAGTGGATCGCGAGTTTTATGTCATGCAGGGTGAGATTTATACCCTGGAGCCTTTTGGCAGCCTGGGAAAGCTGACCTTTAGTGAGGAGAAGCTGCTCAATGAACGGCCAGAATATTTCATCCTGAATGGTTCCGTTGGCGCGCTGACCGCCCTGCACCCGCTGCAGGCCCAGGTGGGCGAAACCGTACGGATCTATTACGGTGTTGGCGGGCCGAATTTCACCAGTGCATTTCATGTGATTGGCGAGATTTTTGACCGGGTATATGACCAGGCATCCTTAACTTCACTCCCTCTGACTGATGTCCAAACCACCCTGGTGCCGCCAGGCGGCGCAACGATGGTCGAGTTCAAGGTGGATGTTCCCGGCCGCTACATCCTGGTTGATCACGCCCTATCGCGCCTGGAGCGTGGCCTGGCTGGTTTCCTGGTGGTGGAAGGCCCTGAACAGCCGGAAATCATCGAAGGCAAGCTGACCTCTGGCAGTGGTCACTAAGTAGATTGTTTGTAGAAAGGAAGGTTGAAATGAAAGCAACCCAGGTACTGATGGAAGAGCATCGCGTGATCGAGCGGGTCTTGAATAGCCTGCAGGCAGGGGCAGACCGC
This sequence comes from Anaerolineales bacterium, assembly GCA_041918195.1. Classification (GTDB taxonomy): domain Bacteria; phylum Chloroflexota; class Anaerolineae; order Anaerolineales; family UBA4823; genus CAZAGA01. Next base: position 717 of record JAYRWF010000125.1, on the reverse strand, counting down.
CTGGAGAGCGGCCAGCCCGTTCGGCCCGAATTCTTTCTGGGCGCAGCAGACTTCATAAAAGGTTTTGCCGATGGCTGTCATCATAAGAAAGAAGAAGGTGTCTTGTTCATCAAGATGGAGCAGGCTGGAATGCCAGCCCAAGGAAGTCCAATTGGAGTGATGCTCGCCGAGCATGAAATGGGCCGCCAGTACACCCAGGCTTTACGCAGGGCAGCCGAGGCGATGCGCCAGGGCGATGCCTCGGCCAGCCGTCAGGCAATCCAAAGCGCCCGCGGTTACATTGATTTGCTGCGCCAGCATATCTTCAAAGAAGATAACATCCTCTTTCCGATGGCTAACCGGGTAATACCAGCCGAGCAGCACGAGCAGGTCTGGCAAGATTTCGAACAGGTCGAGCACGAAGAGACTGGCGAAGGCGTCCATGAGAAATACCTGGCTCTAGCCGATGCGCTCGAAAAGGAAGTCGCCTAGTCAAACCACAACCGCGCTCAGCATCATTCGCCAGAGAAATGGTAGAATCTATGTATGAAGAGTCTACCTTCTGGATTGCGAGGGGTTATGCTGCGCCAATGGTTTTTCGGCTTCGGCCTGATCATTGTTCTTTCGCTGGGCCTGTCCGCCTGTGAAGGCCAGTTTGAATGGCTGTCCGGAGAGTACCGCACGGTTGTCGCCCCACCAGCCAAGACTCTGGCTGCCAGAGGCGGGCAGGCTGCCCAG
>JAYRWF010000124.1:0-6071 GCA_041918195.1 Anaerolineales bacterium | reverse complement strand
TCCTTCAGGCGGGTAAGCAGATCACCCCGCCGGTGTGGGTCCAACTCCGACAACTCTTCATCCAGGAGCAAAACCGGCCATTCCTGGGTGCGCTCCTTGAGCCAGATGACTTCGGCCAGTTTCAAAGCCAGCACTGCAGTGCGCGCCTGGCCACGTGAGCCATAAATGCCAAGATCCATCTGGTTTGCCAATAAACGCACCTCATCTCGGTGTGGGCCAAGCGTGGTTATTCCGCGAGCGATTTCCTCTGCTCGAGCACGTTCAAGCTGTTCCTGAAAAGCAGCGCCGATCTTTTCAAGGCTTAGTCCCGATCGATCGACCGAAGTCTCCAAGCGCAGGGTAAACTGGCCAGGGCGAGCAGGTAAGGGCTCAAAAGAAGGTTGGTAGACCAGGCGCAAAACCTCCTGGCCATGGGTCAATTCATGGTGAAGACGTGAAGCCAGGCGTTCCAAGTCGCGCAGAACCTGAATGCGGGCATGCATAATTTCAGCGCCTTTATGGGCTAACTGCTGATCCCAATAGGTGAGTTGCCCAGCTGCGCTGAGTGGGTCGCTGCCGCGTTCGCTAAGCTGTTTGAGCAGGGCGTTGCGTTGAGACAATGTCTGGTTGTAATCAGCCAGGGTTTCAGAAAAATGGGGCAAAGCCTGGGCCATCAACAGGTTCAAATAGCGCCTGCGGTCATCTGGGGAACCTTCAACAATCCGCAGCATTTGGGGCAAAAACAACACAGCGTTAAAAACACCAACCGCCTCGTTTAATTTTCGTTTACTGCCATCAATAATCACTTCTTTGCGCACCCGGCTGGCCCCATTTCCGGCAGATTCCTCCTGGATTACGCGCACTTCGAGGTGATGTGTTTTGGAATGACTGGCCCGCTCCAGTGGGTCGGTACGGCAGAATCCGGCCACAATCCTGGCCACCGCCAGCGAGTCGCGCCCAGCACTTAGATTGATCAACTGCCGGTCGTTCGAGGCATGGAAGGAGACAAATGTGGCAAGAAAATAGATCGCCTCAAGCAGGCTGGTCTTTCCCTGAGCATTAGCGCCCAGTAATACCACCGGACCACGCGGGATATCGATATCCAGCCGGCTGAAGTTGCGAAAATTCGTCAGAGAGAGGTGGGTGAGGTACATTAATCCAAGGGAACGGCCTGGCCAGGTTCTCCCTTGAACTCCCAAACTTTTTCTGCTCGATCGGTAAATAGCACCCCATCTAAATGATCGATTTCATGCTGGAAAACGCGCGCCAACCAGCCTTCGGCTTTTACCTTTACCGGTTGGCCACGCCGGTTTTGGCCTTTGATCGTTATTGCCACCGGGCGTTCAACGTCGCCGACATAGCCAGGAATAGAGAGGCAGCCTTCCGTACCCACCTCGGTCTCTTGCTCAAAGCGAGTGATTTCTGGATTGACCAGGGCATACAACTTGGGAGGCGTTTCTTCGCCTTCTTCATCCTCATCCCCGTATTCGACCACAATCACCCGTAAGGGGATATCCACCTGTGGAGCAGCCAGGCCGACCCCCGGGGCTTCGCGCATGGTTTCGACCATGTCGTCGATCAGGGTCTGTAATTCGGGGCCAAAATCGGTAACCTTGCGCGCTTTTCGCCGCAAGACAGGCTCGGGAATGGTGACTATCTTTCTCAACGCCATAAAGACCTCAAAATTAAAGGCTTGGATAACTGTGGCAGAATATTTTACCCTGAATAGCAGCCTCTCCAGGTAATTTCTAGACTTATTCTAATTTTTTAGCTTCCTTATTATATGCCACCAACCAGTTGACCATCCGCTCTCTCTCACGTGCTTCCTGGATCAGGCGTTTGCGTTGGCGGAGTAACTCTTGTTTGTTAGCAATTTCCTGATGGACCCGATCCGGATTGTAAACATCCAGGAAAATAAACTCGGTGTTGCCGACAGTAATAAAGACGTTGCCAAAATTCAATAAGATACCCAGGAAAGTGCGCCGGTGGGTGATCGTCAGGATATCTTCAATATCCGCACTTTTCTTCATTTCAGGACCAATTGGCTTTTTCTCTATATCAAAAATCTGTGACTCTGTAATCCGATAGATATCATTCTTCCAATCGGTGTATTGATACCAAAGCCAAAATCCACAAATAGCAAACAGAACTAACCAGAGAAGAAGGAATAAAGGGATAGGCAAGCTAAGAGGATCAAAGATCAATTGAGCTATGAATATTACCAGCAACAAGGAAACGCTCAAGAGCGGTAAACCAGTTTTCCAAAGTAAGATAGGTATTGATTTCCGGTAAGTTACTGAGCCACCTTGTTCAAAGCGTAATTTCAAGAAGTTATCCAGGCGGGCGCGTAAACTCTGCGGCTGCCGGACAGTTTTTTTCTTTTTCTTCGGTTTGGGTCCCGGTCGTTCGCCGGCCAGGGAGGGGATCAATTCTTCAGGCACCTGGCTTTGTCGTTTCCGCAAAGCGGCCGCCAGGATTTCCTGGATCTTGGCTTCTTCTCGCTGGCGATATTCTTCTTCCGCTCGGCGGCGCAACCCATCGATAAAAGCTGATAGCAAGTAAGGTTGGCTGGTTTGTTTCATGGAAATCATCCCAGTAAAGGTACGCGCTGAGACATCTCCATAACCGAATATTTGGCCAAAAAATGATGAAAAAACATCAACTGCCAGGATTGTATAAAGTGGCGCTTCATCCCGGCTGTCATAAAACAGGATGATCTTTTCCAGGAAAACAACCCTCTGACTGGTTACAACGAAGTAGTCGTTTCCCCAATCCAACCAGGCCCAGATAAAGCTGCCAACACCGGCAACTGCCAAACCAAAGCTAAGGCACGATAGAATGACCCCAACGGCATTCTCACCAGCCTGGGTAATTGCGGCGGCTATGAGTGGCAGCGAAAACACAAGCAATACAATGGGGAGGAGCAAACCACGGATCAGAAAAATCCAATGCCGGCGGCTTACCAGGAATACGACTTCATCGGGTTGAACCCAAAAAAAACGATTTGAGCGGGCCATACGCCGGCTCTGCAGGATGGTTTGGAGGGTGGTTTTAAGCTCCGGGTATTCGGTTAATAAGCCGGTGAATTTTTTGGTATCCAAGGCAAGCAGGACAATCTCCCCCTCGGCCCGAGCGGATTCCACACTGCTGCGCCCCAGGAGTAGCTTGTCTTCTCCAAAGTAATCACCAGGGTTTAGCATTTTCCGCAAGGTTTTCCCGCCGGGTACGCCGATCTTCAATTCTACTTTACCCGAATAAACGATCAAAAAACGGTTGAGGGGTTGATTGCCTGAGACGATCGAAGCCCCAGCGGAATAGTTCTCCACGGAGAAACGGTCTGCAAGGTCTAGTAACTGTTCGCGAGTGAAGTTTTGGAAGGGATATTCCCGAGCCAACAAGGCAGCGATTTCAATTCTCCCAGCAGCCATTTTCCTACCGCATCCTTACTGAACAAGCTCCAAGTTCTCAAGTGGAAAGTCGACCTGCTCACCGTTATCTAGGAGTAGCCGGGCGGCAGCCGACCCCCAGCCGCCTGGCAAGGCAGTATGATCCAGTAAATCAACTATCGTCCCCGTGCGCCCGAGGTGAGATAAGCCAACAAGACGAACTTTCTTTCCAGGCGCAAAGAAAGCCTGGTCCGGGTTAAGCTGTTCGACGGGTATCTCCGAGATGGGAACAATCAACTCGGGCCGGCTCCCCGCGGTTGGGTCACCAGGTTCAGCATTCAAGGCAGCTAACTTACCAGAACTAGCCAACAGGATCTCCCCGGCCAAAGAACTCCAAGGATAACGGCCAAAACCTTCAAGCAAGATCAGGGGAACTTCAGATGAAGCAGCCAATGGCAGGAGAGTCGGATCCAGGCTGGCCAGTACCAGCCCTTTGAGCGAGAAGCTGGCAGCAGCCTGGATTACCTGCGGGTCGCTGCAGTAACCCGCGACTAAGATTGAGCCAGCAAGGCGGCCGTCCAGATCGGCGCGGTGCAAGCATGGGAAATCGCCTTCGAGATGGACGTGCAGGGGGCCCTGACCAATTTTGCCATTGCCCCAGACGCCTTGAATTAATGCGCCAGTATTTTGAATCACTACGCCACGATCTGGGACAAGATCTACCACTTTTCCAGGCAGCCCGGCTTGTAAACGGCGGGTATGGCCTGCGACTTCCAGTAATATTTGCCCAGCCTCGATGAAGATCACCCGGCCATCAACCGGTGTGCGCACCAGGCGTCGCGCCACACCGACTGGCCCGGCAAGGACATCCCGAGCGCTAACCTTCAAACCATCGTGGCAGGTCAGATACTTTTCCACCTCATCTGGGGGCAACCGCAGACCTCGGCTAACATCCAACAGAAGATGCCGTGTCCCATAGCTTGTTTCAGCAATCGTATCTTCCGCTGAGACCGCCTGGCCCAGGCGAACAGAGACATCCGCCAGTCCTGGCAACAAGCGACTTCGTTCAATAAGCGTATGGGAATGATAGCAGGTAATCGGGGCGGGCATCCGGTCAACCTCCCAGCATCCATAACCACTTGCGATAAATCTCAGCCCGTCGCTCGACGCTTTCTGGCAAACTCAATGGGCGGCCACGAGCGTCAATGATGATTCCCAGGCTGCTGCCAGTAACGCGCAAGTTACCACCTCTTCCGGCGCCTCCCATGCCAATATCATAACGGTAGAAAGGCTGCAACTGCAAGGAAGCCCTTTGCCCAACAGGCAGAGGAATAACTTCCAAGTCGCCCTGGCGAATATCCATCAACTTTTCGTGTCCTTCATCAAATGAGGCCCGAACGCGCAAAACCGGCGTTCCGACAGGGGCTGTGCCAACAGGAGCAATGATGGTAGCCAGGTGAATGAAAACATCCGAATCAAGTACCTGGGTTGCCATCAGGGGGTGAAACCCGGCCAGCGCGCCGATAGCCGTCGCGGCATGATGCGGATCCAACAATAACGTGGTAATCCCATTGGGCTGAAGACCATCTAGAAGTGCCAGACCAGCCTGGCACAGGTTTGGCAATCCAGCAACCAATGAGCCAGCCGCGAGAATGGGTTCCACCCAACTCAGTTTTCCATCGTCAAGGTATCGGATAGCGTCCGGAAAATCTCGTTCGACATCTGCTAGCAGGCGCTGCAAGGAAGCGCGGATTTGAGCGTGGCGAATCCCGAGATCTGTTTCGGTAACTGGCAGGGCCGCCGGGTAAAGGGCCTGGTTAAGCAAATATTCCTGTATTCGGATATCCGAGGTACCTGTAGACACCAGCCAATCGCCGATCGGACTGGCCAGTTCGTTGACCGGCAGGGTTTCAACCCAGGCTGGCCTAGGATAGACCGCCTGGGTTAGTTTACCCTGGAAGACTGCCGAGTAGATCATCCCAGCTGGCTCAATCTCTATCCCTAAAACGCCTTTATGAGAGTGAAAAACCTGTTCAAAATAATGGATTACCCGGCTAAAGGCATGAGCAGCGGGGAGCACTTCACTCCTGGTTTCTTCACAGAAACTCTTCAGGCCAGGCAGTTGGCGTAAACGAGCCAGGACAGTCACGGCAGACAACACATCACGAGCTGCATCCAGATTTTCCTGGCTCGATGAAGGTCGGATATTTGGAGCCAGGTGCAAGTGGGTCGAGCGATTGAATAAAGCCTTGACCAATGGATGGAGCGCCTGGTTACCCGCAAAAAGAATTTCCGGCTGGAGCTCTTCCGGAAAACGCAGGAACGCCATTCGAATTGGCTCCAGCAAGCGTAACACACTGCGTGAAGCTCCATTATCATAACCACCCGAAATGAGAATGGCATCAGGGCGGTTACCCAGGATATCATCGATAATTACTTCTGGGTTCGGATTTGAGCTCAAGTCGAACAGGCGTGCCGCACCAGCGTAGGTGGTGCGTGCCAGGCGACAGGCACTTTCAAGAGAGGCTTCCTTATGCAAGCCGGCCAGTAAAAGATTTAAAGGCGGTCCAGCAGAGACGGTCACCAGGCAACGATCGACTCCATTACCACTCCGGTCACTTGGCTGGATCACTCGCTTCTGAGAGTCGAGCAGGATTCGACCTGTTATGGCCTGAAGTTCTTCAATCGCCTGGCGGATGCCGTGCC
>JAYRWF010000123.1:0-6717 GCA_041918195.1 Anaerolineales bacterium | reverse complement strand
TGGCTAAGCGATTATGCTGGCCACGGGCAAGATATGGACGAAGCCTGCCGCCTTTTGGAGACTTTTGACCTGGTTCTGCAAGGCTTACTATCGAAATGGGATTTTCAAAATGGCCTGATCGTACTTACGTCTGACCATGGCAACATGGAAGACCTGAGCACTCGCCGCCACACCACAAACCCGGTGCCAGTGTTATTAATTGGCCCCCCTGCCGTCCGGCGAGACTTTGCGGCTGGTTTGCAAGATTTAACCGGGATCGCTCCTGCAATTTTAAGAGCGCTGGGAATAGCTGGAACAATTCATTAACGAGGAGGAAAATCATGTTTAGTGAACAAGATTTAAATCATCTCCAGCGAGCGATAACGGAGTGGGGAAAAACTTCCTTGCAGGAAAGCTTAAGAAAATTGCCTGAACGCCGGGATGAATTTGTTACTACTTCATCGGAACCAATCGAACGTCTATATACGCCTCTGGATATCGGTCAAATTGACTACCTGAACGACCTGGGATTTCCGGGAGAATACCCATTTACCCGCGGTATTCACCCCAGCCTGCATCGAAGCCGGCTTTGGACCATGCGCATGTTTGCAGGATTTGGTGCAGCCGAAGAAACCAACCAGCGCTTCAAGTACCTGCTCGATCAAGGACAGACCGGGCTGTCCGTTGCGTTTGACCTGCCAACTTTGATGGGGTATGATACCGATGCGCCCGAAGCAGTAGGCGAGTTTGGGAAATGCGGGGTTGCTGTATCCTCATTAAGGGATATGGAAATATTATTCGCGGATATCCCACTCGAGAAGGTCTCGACCAGCATGACGATCAACTCGCCGGCAGCGATTACTTGGGCGATGTATATCGCCGCGGCTGAAAAGCAGGGCGTGCGACCTGATCAACTTCATGGGACAATCCAAAACGATATTTTGAAAGAATATATTGCTCAAAAAGAGTACATATTCCCGCCAGAGCCATCTATGCGCCTGGTGGTTGATACAATTGAGTTCGGTGCTGGCCATCTCCCACAATGGAATCCGATCAGCATTTCGGGTTATCATATTCGAGAGGCAGGATCAACTGCTGCTCAAGAACTGGCTTTTACCCTGGCGGATGGCCTGGAATACGTGCGCTGGTCGCTGAAGCGCGGCCTGGATATCGATGAGTTCGCACCGCGCCTGTCTTTCTTTTTCAATGCCCACAACGATTTCTTTGAAGAAATCGCCAAGTACCGGGCAGCCCGGCGAATCTGGAGTCGGGAAATGCGCCATACCTTTGGAGCCAAACAGCCCCGCTCGTGGCTGATGCGTTTTCACACCCAGACCGCCGGAGTCTCCTTAACTGCCCAACAACCCGAGAATAATATCGTGCGCGTAGCGCTTCAAGCCCTGGCGGCTGTGTTAGGAGGCACGCAATCCTTGCACACGAACTCAATGGATGAGGCGCTAGCGCTGCCCTCAGAGCATGCGGTAACCATCGCATTACGCACCCAGCAAATCATTGCTGAAGAATCCGGAGTAACCAACACCGTTGATCCACTCGGCGGGTCTTACTTCGTTGAAGCGCAAACCAATCGGATTGAAGCTGCGACATATGCTTATTTTCGCCGAATTGAGGAGCGAGGAGGAATGTTGCCGGCAATCGAGCAGGGTTTCTTTCAACAAGAAATCTCTGACGCGGCCTACCGCTACCAGCGAGAAATTGACTCCGGAGCGCGTAATATTGTCGGGGTTAATGCCTATCAAGATAAAAAGCCCATCTCCATCCCGATCCTAGAAATGGACCCCCAAGGACTGCAACGCCAGGTTACCCGGTTGGAACAAGTCCGCCGGGAGCGCGATCCTGGCCGAGTTGGCCAGGCACTGGACCGCTTACGCCTCGCCTGCCAGGGTAGTGAAAATACCATGCCTAATATCCTTGAAGCGGCCCGCGCCTATGCCACGCTGGGCGAGATCATCCAGGTGATGAAAACGGTCTTTGGCACCTACGAAGAACCGACCTGGATCTAAGCAGCCAGCACTTTTCACCCTGGGAAGGCCGGAAATAATCAAAACTTTACGGCTGGGGGATTGAATCTCATTAAACAGCCTCAAATTTAGAGGTAAAATTAGGCCCGTCAATTTATAAAACCCATCTTTATTAGATGATCTTATCCTTTTGGAGGCTATCAACATGGCAAACGTTCAAAAATATAAAGGCGTGATCGGCATCCTGACCGGCGGCGGTGATGTCCCCGGCTTGAACCCAGCGATCCGGGCAGTCACCTTTCGAGCACTGCGCGAAGGCTACCAGGTAATCGGCCTCCGGCGCGGTTGGGGCGGCCTGGTGGACCTGGTACGTGAGAAAGACTATGACAATAGCGAGAATTTCCAGGTCTTAACTGAGGACGTCGTCAACCGGGCTGGCCGGACCGGGGGTACCTTCCTGCACACATCCCGCACCAGACCGAGTACAGTGAAGAAAGCCGATGTGCCTGCACACCTGCAAGACAAGTACAACGCGGATGTCAATGACCTGACGCCGGAAGTGCTGAAAAACTTGGACTGGTTGGGGGTCAATTACCTGATTCCCATCGGTGGAGACGACACCCTGAGCTACGGTGTTCGCCTGTATCAGGAGGGTTTCAAAGTCATAGCAATCCCGAAAACAATGGACAATGATGTCCCGGGCACGGATTATTGCATCGGATTCAGCACCTGCGTGACCCGCACCATCCAGTTAACCAACAGCTTGCGCACCAGCGCCGGCTCGCACGAACGAATCATGATCTTGGAAGTCTTCGGGCGCTACGCTGGCTTTACATCCCTCTTACCGACCATGGCAGGCGCAGCACAGCGCTGTGTGATCCCCGAATTCAAATTTAATATCGACCGCCTGACCGAGCTCTTGGTACAAGATCGTAATAACAACCCAAGCAAATACTCAATCGCCCTAGTCTCCGAAGGCGCAATGTTCGAGGGCGGTGAAATGGTCTTCATGGATCGCTCCACGGATGCTTATGGGCATGCGAAATTGGGCGGTATCGGCGACCTGGTATCAGCCAGCGTCCAGGAGCGGACGGCAAAATATAACAACGGCCGGAAAATAAACATTATCAACCAAAAACTGGGCTACATGGTGCGAGGCGGTGATCCAGATGCAATCGATTCGATCGTCCCGATGGCTTATGGAAACCTGGCGCTCGACCTGATCCTGGATCGCATCCACGGACGACTGGTGGTCCTGAAAAATGGTCGCTATGACAATATGCCAATTGACGTAGTGACCAGCAGCAAGAAACTGGTGGATGTCGGCAAGTTTTATAATACCGATCGCCTAAGACCCAAGTATGAAAGCTTTGAAAACAAGCCCCTGCTGATCATGACTGGCGACTAGACTAACGGGGTATCTTACGAAGAAGAACAGGAGTGTAGGCAATCTGCACTCCTGTTCTTCTTTGAGAATTTCCTGAAGGGATTATTGAAAGGTGATTTTCTCAACCCGGATATTCTCAGACCCAATCAGGTTGCTCAAGCGGGTGACCAACTCGGGGCTGTATCCAATGGTGAAATTCGGGAATTCCAACAGATAACCCCGGCCGCGCTCGAATACGTGGAAAGCAAAGCGATCATTGCCAGGATATGAAGTAATAATCCCGTGGATCCGGCGCAACCGGAGCACGTCGCGCGTCTTATCCCCAGTGGTCCGGAATAAAACAGTAATCATGTGGACCGAACCATCTTCGGTAGTCACCACCGTGGGTGGTACCAGGTAGCGAGGTAGCGGCGCCTGATCCAGGGCCTTTTCCGGCTCAGCAGCCGGCTCAACTGGTTGTTGATCAAGCGCCAGATTCGGTTGGGCGGTAGTTACCGACTCAGTAGACAAGGGGGAAGTTTCTTCAACTTCTAGAATAACATCCGAAGCCATCTCGGCATATACGGCTTGAATCAGGCTCGGCTCCTCGACCTGGCCCAAGCCTAAACCAGCCAAGGGGCTCTGAGCAGCATCGATTGATTCGGGGGCTGGCTCAACCAACCGTTCGGTTACCGATAAGCCGTCGAATGAGATCCAGTCCTCGGGAAATTCATCCGGCGGAGGCGGAAGGTTGGTTTCCCAATCTTCATCAATATATTCATATTCTTGTTCTTGCTTTGGGCCAGGAGCTGGCTTTGCCGACGGTACTTCAGGTGGTCGCGAAGAACGAGCTTCAACTGGCGTGTGGCGAGGCGGGTCTACAGGCGTTACCTGGCGAGGAACTGGCTGACGCGGGGCAGCCGGGGCTTTGAACAACGGATTGTCCAGGCTGAGAGGGGTTTCTACCAGCGGAGAGACGATATCGAACTCGGTTGAAATTGCATCCACCAGAACTTTCGGTTCAGAGCCTTCCTGGTCCGCCTTGCCATCCACCAGGATGATCTGATCGTAATTGATCATCTCGGCGTATTTCTCCCAACTCTTTGGAAAAACCACCAACTCGATCGACCCTTGCAAATCTTCAATCGTTACAAAACCCATCGGTTTGCCGGCTTTGCTCTGGTACGGCCTGACCTTGGTGATAATCCCCGCCACCCGGACACGTTCCTGGGGTTGAGCTTCGCTCAACTGGCCAGAAAAGTGGGTCACGGCATGGGCCAGGGTGTCCATTACGGAACTGAGCGGGTGATCGGTGACATACAGGCCGATGAGTTCGCGCTCCCAGTTCAAGATCTCGCGCCGGTTCAGGTCGGAGGAAGTTTTAGGAAGATGGATCTCCTCCACCACGCCAGTATGCGCCCCGAACAGGCTCATTTGGCCAGCCTCGGCGGCTTTGAAGTGCGAAGCGCTGACCGAGACCAACCGGTCAAGTGTTTCGAGCAAAGCCATGCGCGGGCCAAATTGATCCAGCGCGCCTACTTTTATCAAGCATTCCAGGGAGCGGCGTCCCACCTGGCGCAGGTCCACACGGCGCGCCAGGTCGTTCAGATCGGTAAAGTCTCCCAGGATACGGCTTTTCATGATGACATCGACAGGGGCCTGGCCTACATTCTTTACAGCGCCGAGGCCAAACCGGATCACCACCGTCCCATCCGGCTGATCTTCGAGTGAGAAATCCCATTCACTGCGGTTGATATCCGGGGGCTCAACCCGAATACCCATCCGCCGGCAATCTGCCACGTACAGAGCTACTTTTGCAGTGTCTGACTTGTTCACCGAGAGAAGAGCGGCCATGTACTCGGCTGGGTAATGCAACTTCAGGTAAGCCGTTTGAACAGCGATAACCCCGTAGTCCACGGCATGACTTTTGTTGAAGCCGTAGCGAGCAAATTCTTCCCATTCGTCGAAGATGGCGTTGGCAGTGGCGGTATCAATGTTATTTTTGATCGAGCCATCGACAAACTTCTGGCGGTGCTTGGCCAGCTTATCTGGCAATTTCTTGGCAATTGCCTTTCGCAGGTCATCCGCTTCAGGGGCGGTATAGCCAGCCAGGTTCATGGCGGCAAACATCAACTGCTCCTGGTATACCGGGTAGCCGTACGTTTCTTTGAAGATCGGCTCAAGCGCCTGGTGCAGGTAGCCGATTCTCTCTTCGCCGTGCATCCGCCGGATATAGCCAGGAATGAACTCCATTGGCCCAGGCCGAAAGAGCGCGACCATCGCGATCACATTCGCCAGTTCTTTTGGCTTCATCTGCATCAGCCACCGGCGCATGCCAGAACCTTCAACCTGGAATACACCGGCGGTTTCGCCGCGGCCCATTAACTCATAGGTTCCAGGATCATCGGTGGGGATGTTCTGCAAGTTCAAATCAACGCCGTGGCGCTGCCCAATTAGGTCACACGCCCGAGCCATGATCGTCAAGGTCGCCAGGCCAAGGAAGTCGACTTTCAGCAGGCCAAGACTGTCCAGCACCGACATCTCAAACTGGGTAACCATCTTAACCGGGCTTTCCGCTGCACTGCCAGTCGGCCGGTGGAGCGGAATATATTCAATAACTGGCTTATCGGTAATGATGACTCCAGCAGCATGGGTGCCAGCGTTGCGCACAACCCCTTCGACTTTTATTGCGGTATCAATCAACTCCCGCAGGTACGGGGTGGTTTTATAAAGCTGCTTGAACTCGGTCACTTCTTCCAAGGCTTGCGGGATATTAACCGGTTTACCGGGAATGTTCGGGATCAGCTTGGCTACCCGGTCCACCTCTGAGAGGGGGATATCCATCACTCGACCAACATCGCGGATTGCAGCTCGTGCGCCAAGCGTTCCAAAGGTAATAATCTGAGCGACCTTATCTTCCCCATATTTGCGGGCCGCGTATTCGATCATCTCAGCCCGCCGATCGTCTCGAAAATCGAGGTCGATATCCGGCATCGAGATTCGGCCAGGATTCAAGAATCGCTCGAAAATCAGGCCATGCTCAATTGGATCCACCAGAGTGATATCCAGGGTATAAGCAACGATCGATCCAGCCGCAGAACCGCGCGCATTGTACCAGATGCCTTGCCGGCTGGCATAATTACACAGATCAAAAACGATCAAGAAATACGTATCAAAGCCCATCTGGTGAATGATTTGGAGCTCGTAGTCCAGACGCTTACGAACCTGTTCATCATCAGCACGCGAGCCATAACGGCGACGGAGGCCTTGCTCACATAGTTCAAGCAGATAAGTCTGGGCAGTGTAACCCGGTGGAACTTCAAATAGCGGCAGGTGGTAGCCTTTAAAACCCAGATCTACATCACAGCGTTCAGCGATCGAGAGTGTGTTACT
>JAYRWF010000122.1:0-4081 GCA_041918195.1 Anaerolineales bacterium | reverse complement strand
TTTTCCAACTCGTTGGCTTTACTCTCCGACGCCGGGCACAATCTGACCGACGTCCTGGCCCTGGGGCTGTCCTGGTTCGCCCTGCGCCTCAGCCTGCGCCCGGCCAGTGCCCGGCGCACTTTCGGCTACCAGCGCGCCGGCATCCTGGCCGCGCTGGTCAATTCGAGCAGCCTGCTGCTCGTGGCGCTGTGGATTTTCTACGAAGCCTACCAGCGTTTCACCAACCCGCCCGAGCTGCAGCCGCTGGTCCTGACCCTGGTCGGCGCGCTGGCGGTGGCAGTCAACCTGGGCACCGCCATGCTGATCCAGCGCGCCAGCCACCACGACCTGAATATCCGCTCGGCCTTCGTCCATCTGATGGGTGATGTGCTCTCGACCGCTGGGGCCACCCTGGCCGGCTTGCTGATCCTGTTCACCGGCTGGAACTGGCTCGACCCACTGGTCAGCATCTTGATCGGTGGGCTGATCCTGTGGAACGCCTTCGGGATCCTGCGCGAAGCAATCGCCATCCTGCTCGAAGCCACCCCGGCCGATCTCGATCTGGAGCAGGTGGTCGCGGCGATCCGGGCGGTGGAGGGCGTGCTGGATGTCCACGACCTGCACGTCTGGAGCATCAACCAGTCGCTGCGGACGCTCTCGGCCCACTTATTGATCACCGACATGGCCGTCAGCGCCGGGGCCGAAATCCAGAGCCAGGTCAGCCAGGTGCTGGCCGGCCGCTTTGGGATCGAGCATGCCACCCTGCAATTGGAATGCACGGACTGCGCCCCGGGCAGCCTGTACTGTGAAAAAATCGCATGAACGATCCAAGGAGGCGAAATGATTTATTTTCCAGACGACAAACCCTACCGTGAGCTCCTGCCGGGCGTGTTTATGAAACCGCTCGCCTGGGGCGAAGCCAGCATGCTGGTCGAATTCAACCTTAAGCAAGGCGCGCGGATACCCGAGCACCAGCACCCCCACGAGCAAACCGGCTACCTGGTCTCCGGGCGGGTGCGCTTCTTTGGTGCCGCCGGCGAGCAGATCGTCGAGTCGGGCTGCAGTTGGAGCTTCCCCGGCGGCCAGGTTCACGGCGCCGATGCGCTGCTCGAGTCGGTCCTGGTCGAAGTCTTTTCTCCCGTCCGCCAGGATTACATGCCTGGATAGAACAAAAAGCCTTCCAACCGAATCACTCTTTACTTTTCCGAAAAGGATGCTATAAAGTTAATGACGCCGTAAATCATGTTTGATTACATCAGGCGGTATCAAACTTCAAACGTTTGATGACATAGAGCGAAACATAATGCCGTTGACGATCTGTCGCCAACGGCATTTTGCTTAAGTGACTGGATCCTTCATTCGAACCGAGGTGGAAAATGAAATTCAATACCCTTATGTTAATCAAAGCCGCGGTCTGCCTGGTGCTGGGGCTCTTGATCCTGTTCGTTCCAACCTTCACTTATTCGCTGTTCGGGATCACCCTGACCGAGCCAGGAACCTTTGCAGCCCGGGAGTATGGCGCCTCGCTGATGGGCAATTTCTTCCTGACCTGGATCGCCAGGAGTGCGGGAGAGTCGATCGCCCGGCGCGGCATCCTCTGGGCCTTATTCATCTATGATGCCATCGGCGTAGTGATCACCCTCATGGCCCTCCTGGGTGGGATTCTGAATCCACTGGGTTGGGGCATCGCGTTCATCTACCTGTTCTTCGCCCTCGGCTTTGGGTATTTCCTGATTCGCAGCCCACAGCCGTAGCTGTATGTTGATAACAGATGCCTGGTGAGGCAAATCAGTACGAAGCGCCTGGCATGATTGACTTCCCAATCGTGTAGCGCGATAATGAATTCATGCCGCCCGTCGTTACCGTTGAAAACCTCACCAAGCAATATGACGCGCTGACCGCGGTTGACTCGCTCTCCTTTGAAATCCAGGAGGGCGAGATCTTTGGCATGGTCGGGCCAAACGGCGCCGGGAAGACCACCACGATCGAAATGATCGAGGGATTGCGGCGCGCCGATCGCGGCCAGGTGCGCGTGCTCGGCCTGGACCCCGAGCGCGAGCGGGAACGCCTGGCCTTGCAGATGGGCGCCCAGCTCCAACAAGCCTCCTTGCCGCCGCGCCTGCGAGCCAGCGAAGCGCTCGAGCTTTTCGCCTCGTTCTACCCCAACCCCGAATCGCCCACCAGCCTGCTCGAACGACTTGGCCTGGCTGAACACGCCCGCACCCCGGTTAGCAAGCTCTCCGGCGGCCAGCGCCAGCGCCTGTTCATTGCCCTGGCCTTGCTCAACCGGCCGCGGCTGGTCTTCTTCGACGAGCTGACCACCGGCCTGGATCCGCAGGCCCGCCGCGCAATGTGGGAGCTGGTGCGCCAGATCCGCGCTGGCGGTGCAACCGTCTTCCTGACTACCCATTTTATGGAAGAAGCTGAGCGCCTGTGCGACCGGGTGATGATCCTCGATCACGGGCGCTGCGTGGCGCTCGATACACCCGAGGCGCTGGTCAACCAGTTGGGGGTTGAAAAGCGCCTGGTCTTCAACCTGCCCGAAGGCCAGAGCCTGCCCGAGCTGGACGGGTTGCCCGGCGTCACCCACCTCGAAAACAGCGCCGAACGGGTCATCCTGTACGGTCAAGGCCGGCGCTTCACCAGCCAGGTGATCGCCGCCCTGGAAGACCGCGGCGTCGAATTGCTCGACCTGCGCACCGAACAAGCCAACCTGGAAGATGTCTTTCTGCGCCTGACCGGGCGGGAAATGCGCGACTGAGGAGAGAACGTTATGCGCAGCCTGCTCCAGCTCACTCGCACCGATTTCCGCCTGTTCCTGCGCGAACCGATCGGCGCTTTCTTCGCCATGGCCTTCCCGCCCCTGCTGGTATTGTTGTTCGGCTCGATTTACGGCAACCAACCGGCTGAAATCTTCGGCGGCTACGGCTCGATGGATATCTCGATGCCCGGCTACACCAGCCTGATCCTGGCTACCGTCGGTTTGATGAGCATCCCAATCACCACCGCTGGTTACCGCGAGATCGGCGTCCTGCGCCGTTTCAAAGTCACCCCACTGAAGACGCTCACCTACATCCTGGCCGACCTGCTGTGTTACCTGGTGGTGACTCTGGTTGGCATGCTAGCAGTGGTGCTGCTCGGTTGGCTGATCTACCGGGTGCGCTTCGAAGGCCAGCTCTGGGCGGTAGCCCTGGGGTTGATTTACGCCTACCTGGCGATGGCTGCCTTTGGCTACCTGCTGGCCAGCCTGGCGCCAACCGCCCGCTCGGCACAGGTGATCGGGATGGCGTTGCTCTACCCGATGATGTTCCTGTCTGGAGCAGGCATGCCAATCGAAATCCTGCCCGCCGGGCTGCAGAAATTCGCCAACCTCCTGCCGCTGACCTACGTGGTGCGCCTGTTGCGCGGCTTGTGGTTCGGCCAGCCCTGGTCCGAGCTATGGGCGCCGCTGCTGGTACTGGCCGTGCTGCTGGCGGTTTGCGGCCTGCTGGCCGCCCGCCTGTTCCGCTGGGAATAAGCTTCCCTGACTTGTTAAGGATTTCCAAGCTGCTGCGTAAAATAGTCCACGCTGGCCGATAGCGCCGCGACCAACCCATCTCCTCGATAGCTATGATTCAAGTTTGGCAAGGGTAGGAAAATAAATTTCTTGTCCAGGCGTTCCAGCTCCTGGATCAGGTTGATTGAATTCTGCAAATGAACGTTGGTGTCATTCAAACCGTGGATAATCAACGGCGGGGCCTGGAGCTGACCGGCAGCAGCAATTAAATCGGTGGCTGCATAACCGGCCGGATTTTGGTCAGGGGTTTGCATGTATCGTTCGGTATAGATCGTATCGTAATAATCCCAGCGGGTCGGAGCCGAGCCAACCACACCGGCTTTGAAAACTTCGGGGGCGTTAATCAAGGCATAAAGACTCATATAGCCTCCAAAAGATTTTCCATCACATCCGATCCGCCCGGCGTCGATGTAAGGCAGGCTGCGCAGGTATTCGATCCCGGCCAACTGGTCAGCCAGGGCGGCTTTGCCAAGCTCGCCGGCAATCGGGGTCTCAAAAGCATGCCCACGGCCAAAACTGCCCCGGTTGTCCAACCGCCAGACGATG
>JAYRWF010000121.1:0-4176 GCA_041918195.1 Anaerolineales bacterium | reverse complement strand
TCGGCTGCAGGCGCAGGCTGATGTAGAGGCGGAAGCCTGGCTGGCTTCGCTACCTGAAAAGGTTCACCAGGCAGTGGTGGACCAGGATGCGATTGGATTGCAAGCGGCGCTGCAAGAGTTGCCGTTGACCCAGGCAGATGAAATCTTGCGCCAGCTGGAGGCAACTGGGGTACTGGCAGAATCCGACGAACCGGAAGCCGACTTGCTAATGGCTGAATTTGAACCGCTGGCGCGGGCGATCGCGGCAGTGGCAATGGGAAACGAGGCAGCGCGCCTGCAGGTGGAAGCCCTGCTATCTGAACTGGATGAACAGGGATTTCACTTAACCCCGGCTGTCCAGCAGATCTGGGCTGGGGAGCGAGATTCCCATAAGTTGAGCGCCGGCAAGGAATGGCAGGATCAGCAGATTATCCAGCGTATCCTGGATTTGATCAAGTGATACCCGTTTAAACCATAAAGACCGGCACAGTACCGGTCTTTATGGTTTAAACGGGGCGTTACTCAAGGCTACCGATGGCAGCTTCGACTGCTTCGAGGATTTGGCCGGATTTAACCAGCGCTTTCATGGCGTTATGGTCGGGATAGAGCGGCCGGTCTTCATCCAGGTAGGCAACATTTTCCCGGATGACGCCTTTGGCAACCTGGGTACCCTGGCCGGGGGTGAACTGGCGAAAATCGAGCGCCTGGGCAGCGGCCATGAATTCGATTCCGAGCACGCCGTAAGCATTGTCCAGGATCTGCTGATTCTTCAAGGCCGTGTTCATCCCCATGGAGACGAAATCTTCCTGGTCGGCGGCGGCCGGGATTGATTGAATACTTGCAGGCATGGAGAGAATGCGCTGTTCGACGATCAGCATATCGGCAGTGTACTGGCTGAGCATCAGGCCGGAGAACATGCCAGCGCCTTTTGTCAGGAAGGCAGGCAAGCCGACGCTCAAAGCCGGATTGGTCAGGCGGTTGAGACGGCGCTCGGACAGGACGCAGACCATGGTAATGGCCGCTCCGGCCATATCCATGGGGAGAGAGACCGGGGTGCCTTGGAAGTTAGCACCGGTCAGGGTCAGGCGATATTCAGGTAAGAAGATCGGGTTATCGCCTACGCCGTTCAATTCGGTCTCGACCTGGCGGCGGGCGAAAGCCAGGGCGTCGTGGGCAGCGCCGATCACCTGGGGCGAGGAGCGCATTGAATAAGCATCCTGGACTTTGGTTTTGAGCTTGCCGGTGACCAGGTCGCTGCCTTCGATAACCTTGCGAATCGCGCGGGCGCAGCGAATTGCGCCGGGGAAGCCGCGTAGCTCATGCAGGCGTGTGTCATAGGGCTTCATATTGGCCAGCAGGGCTTCCAGGCTCATTGCGCAGGCGATCTCGGCCTGTTTCAACCAGCGGTTCATGTCATAAAGGTGCAGGGCGCTCATCGCAGTGAGTAGGTTGGAGCCGTTGATAGCTGCCAGGCCATCGCGAGCCTGAAGATCGGGAATTGGGATGCCGGCGCGCTGCATGGCTTCCCGCCCAGGCAGGCGTTCGCCTTGGTAGAAGGCCTCGCCCTCGCCCATCAGCAGGAGGGCCAATTGCGCCATTGGAGCCAGGTCGCCGCAAGCTCCGACCGAGCCTTTCTGGCAAACGACCGGGGTCAAGCCTTTATTGAGCATCTCAATCAGGGTGAGGGTGATTTCAGGCCGGCAGCCGGAGTTGCCATGGGCGTGGACGTTGATTCGCCCGGCCATGGCCGCGCGGACGTGCTCAACCGGCGCTGGATCGCCGATCCCGGCGGCGTGGTTGTAGATCAGATAGCGTTGGAACTGCTGGACCTGCTCATCGGTCAGGACTACTTCAGAAAATTCGCCGATGCCGGTATTGGTGCCATACATAATTTCGTGAGCCTGGATTTTTTCTTCCAGCATGGCGCGGCAGGCTTTGATCCGCTCAATCGCCGCCGGCGACAGCTCGACTGGTTCGCCAAAGCGAGCGATCTGGACCAGTTTTTCAATGGTCAACCCAGAACCATCTAACACAATTGTCATAATCCGCTCCTAAGCATATCAAGAATATGCACAGGTATCGATTACTTGGGTCTCGATAGCCTGGCTTTTATTTCATTCATTTTACTCCCGGCAGGGAAGGAAAGGTTAGAGGATTTCGACGAATTGCTGGTCGGCGTTGACGCGTAAGCGCTGCCCGGTGTGGAACTGGTTGATCGCGAGTTGATCGAGACAGGGGATTTCGGCAATGATGCAGCCGACGGCAGTGATGGTTTCGCAGTCGGCGTTCAGGATCGCGGCGGGAGCTTTACCGGAAAGCTTCAGGCGGTAGAGGGTATAGGAACCGACGGTCGAACCTTTGCCGCTAGGGAAAATCAAGACGCGCCCGGAGACGCTCTGGCCGTAGAGTTCGTGGCCGCGCTCGACAATGGTCCCGGTTTCAGGGTCCACACCGCCAAAGAAAGAGATTCCCATCTGGGTGACCAGGGCTTCGGCTTCGGCCTTGCCAGGGTAAATTTTTCGTCCGTACAGTTTCAAAACCCTTCTCCTATTATTTCGTTTATTGTTAGAAATGGCGATAGCTGGCCAGATAAAAAACCCGATAAATTTTTCCGACTATTTTAACGTTAGAATCATGGTTATGCAAAAATCGCTGTCAACGCAATGGCTTCTGAATGGTTGGCTGATCAGTGGATTGGTGGCTGGGCTTGTCCTGGCACTGTATGGGCTGTATTGGAAAAGCGTCGGGAATTTTGTGATTTCGATTGACCAGTGCGAAGTGCTGTTTTGCGATTTTTACAGGCATTTTTACCCCATGGGTCGCGAGCTGTTCGCCAGCTTTCAGCCAGTACAAGGTTTCTTCTATTCGCCGTTCGCGGCTCTACTATTCAGTTGGAGCGCGACCGTCTCCAGCCGTGAAGCGCTGGTGATCTGGAGCGCTGTTCAAACGGCTGCCCTGGTCGGCTTATATTTGATACCGATGGTCTCGTTGGTCGGGCGAAGTCCTGCCTGGCAAGTCCTTTATCCATTGATTTATCTTACCAGTTTTCCGTTGCTGCATAACTTAAAATGGGGCCAGGTGAGTGTGATTGTGACTTTGCTCATCCTGGCAGCGCTGGTCTTGTATGACCGCGGCCAGCCCGCCTGGTCGGCGGCGGTCCTGGCACTGGCAATTGCGACCAAATATTATCCGGCGATTTTCCTGGTGTATTTTCTGTTCCGCCGCGACCTGCGCTACCTGGTTACCTGTAGTTTGTTCAGCGGGATTCTGCTGTTTGTTTTGCCGGTTCTCCTGCTTGGGTTCGAGCATACGCTTGAATTTTACCGCCTGACAGGCGCTGCTTCTGCTCGGGCGCTTGAGAGCTGGATGCGACAAGACGTAAATACGCAGTATATTGCCAGGGTCGCCGATCGCTTGCTAAGCGGAAAGCAGGCGCCGCTCCTGGAGGCTGGTTTCAAGTGGCTTGGCCTGCTGTTAAGCGGGCTAAACATCACCCTGCTTTGGTCCGTCATCCGTTCTGGTCGCGAACGAATGACTTATTGGGCCTGGTCGCTGCTGTTCAGCACGTTGCCTTTTTGGCTGGCGACCTCCTGGCCGCACTATTTTGTCTTCCTGCCGATCAGCCAGGTGTTTTTGCTGGTCGAGACGTTCCAAAGCGACGCGGCGACCTGGAAGAAAGCAGGCCTGGCGATACTGATCAGCTGCTCGAGCCTGTTTTCCAACACATTGACCTTTATCTTGATAGGACGCTGGCAGGACTACAGCAGCCGGGGGTTCCTTTTCTTTGCCAATGCTCTCCTGATCCTGGCGGTGATTGGTTTGCTCAATCGTAAGGGCGACCTGCGCTATTAGCCGGCAGGGTTGCCTCCAAAACCACCTCGTCGAATGGCTTGAATATGGTCTTGAACTGGTTTTTGGCTGAGGCGTAATAACAGGCCTTCGCGCTGTCGGTGACCAGGGTTCGGAAGCGGCCTTTAATTGGGGCGACGACACAGCAAGTATCAACGGCAAATTTTGCGCCGCTGGCTTCGATGATCTGGGTGTAGCCCATCTGATCGGCGATCTGCTTGGTGGGGCGGGCAGTGGTGATCCAGAATTCTTTCTGAACTTGCTTGCCCTGGAGCAATTGAGCAATGCGGGCGATCTCCTGGATAGAGAGATGCGGGCAGCCCAGGCTGACGAAATCGACCGGCGTAT
>JAYRWF010000120.1:0-3127 GCA_041918195.1 Anaerolineales bacterium | reverse complement strand
CATCCAGAGGTTCAAGCCATTCATCTGGCGGGTAGATTCTACATTCAAGTTGCCTGTTTGCGAGATCGTAAAGCCGATCACAACCTGGGTTTCGCCAGGCTGCAGGGAGGTTTGGGATTGCCCTGGCGAGACGCAGGCGTGTAAAAGATAGCTGCTGATGAGCAGGAATATTTGGAATGCTGGAAATTTTGGCTTCATGGTTTTCTTTCACGCACCACGCGCTACCCGGGAGAGGGCAATCTGGATTGGATCATCTTTAGCCTTCAGCCAATCGCTCTAACGCGGTTATCAGTAAGTCCATTACTTTTCCAACGCTGGGAATGTACAGTCTCTCGGCGGGCGAATGGACGTTTTCCAGGTTTGGGCCGATGGAGATCATACGTTGAGATTCTTAATTGGGTGAGCTTGCGCGAGCGGATATCCCTATCTGATGAAGAAGCCGCGCGGCGGAGAACTGCTCTAATTTTTGGAAGGACGTATCTGCTGGGGATAGGCGCCAGGGTGGAGGTTGGGCAAATTGATCAGCCATAAGTAGCTCCTGGGATTGCCTTCAGGGGGTGCGCTGGTTTTCTTATATTATATGCCGGATTAATCGATTGTGTTGCGGGCAACGCAAATTCCCGGTTTGCGTCTGCAAGAAAATCCCATGCGCGCTTCACAAGGGAAGAATTATTATGATAAAATGAGAATGTTCGGCATGCTTTGGGTGGGCAGGCGCCGCCAAACCACGGCTGGTTGGCGGTTTTTCGTTAGATTGATTGAGGAGAATCGTATGGCATCGAAGTTGTATGTTGGAAACCTTCCGTATTCGGCGACTGAGCAGTCCCTGAAGGAACTGTTCGGCAAGGCCGGCAATGTGGTCAGCGCCAGCGTGATTACTGACCGCGAGACGGGAAGGTCGAAGGGGTTCGCGTTCGTCGAAATGGAAAGCCAGGCCGACGCCGAGAAAGCGATCCAGATGTTCAATGGCTTCACCATGGAACGTCGTGAACTGCGCGTGAGCATTGCCCGCCCAAAGGAAGATCGCCCTGCTGGTGGTGGTTATGGTGGTGGCTATGGCGGCGGCGGCGAGCGACGTGGCGGCGGCTATGGCGGTGGCAACCGCGACCGCAACCGCGGGGGAAACTCCGACCGGTATTAAACCTTTTCTGAAATAACTCACCTGACTTAGAAACCAGGGCTGGTTGCCTGGTTTCTAGGTTGGCATTTAAATTTTTTACCTTCGTATGAAACAGTTCTGCGCTGAAAGCGCAGAACTGTTTCATACGAAGGCGACAACTTTAGAGCAGCAAGCGCGGCTTGGCGTCCCTGGCCTTGGACAGCCAGCCCTGGATGGCCTTATCGGTCAGATTGGCCTTGTCCAGCACTTCGTCTTTTACCAGCTTGGCCCGTTGGTTTTGCTCAATCAGGGCCTGGCGAATTTGGTCTACACTGGGCGGGTCGAATTTCAGGCGTTCGACCCGGTTGTACTCGCCCAGGGAGAGCAAACGGGCGAGCTCCGGCTTGAGTCCTTCAATTTGGAGCAGGTCGGCAAAACCGACCAGGCGGGTCACGTCGTCGGTCCAGATGCGCAGCTTGGCGGCAAGCTGGCGGCGCTTCTCGTAGGTGTCGCCTTGTTTGAGCAGGTCTTCGCGCGAGACGATCTTCTGCTCGGCCAGCCTCTCGATCCATTCCTGGCGGATCAGGTCGCGCGGATCGCTCAGCGGCGGCGAGGCAGGTGGTGGGTTAATCAGCTTGTCGAATTCAGCCTTTTTCGCTCCGCAGGCCAGGCAATGGAGCTGCGGGTCGCCCTGAGCGAATTTCGCTGTGCCCGGGTCAAGCTCAATCGCCGTTTTCAGCAGGTTCAGCGCCTTCTCCAGGGCCTGGGCAGGTTCCATCTGGCTGAAGCTGAAATTGGTCTCGCCAGCTAAATGGCTGTAATAACAGGCCAGGTTGTAGCGCACCAGGCTGGAAAAGCGAAAATCTGATTCCAGCCGCTCGATCTCAACCTTAACCGCCTGATCCGTGTTGGCTTGGAGTGCCAACGCAACCAGCAAGCCGACCTGGATCATGGCCTGGTTGGCATCGGCTGGTTTTTCAAATTCGACTGCATCAGGGACTGGTGCAGCGGGTAATACATAGACCATGTTTGGATCTGGAAATGGTGGGATTGCTAAAATCGCCTGTCCATCGGCTGGTCGCTTGAAAACTCTGCTGAGGAGATTTGACAGCAGATCTCTTTCGCGATCACTGGCTGGGGTTTGCCTGCTTTCTGCTGGGTCTTCCATCTTCTTGCAGGCTTCGGGCGGCTTTCCGCCGAAAATTTCAAATGCTCTGCAAAGCTGCTTCTCCGCCTCGTGCCGGATTTCTTCTCGTATGGCCGGGGATTGATTTTTCGCACCGATGTATTCATACAGCTTGATTGAACCATACAGAAAGTCAGAATTGCCTTGAACCGGATCGCAGGATTCCGGGTTCAGCGAGATCAGGTGCTTAAGGCGGGGTAGCAAAGCGCAGTATTTATTAATTAACTCGGCGAATTTTGCA
Organism: Anaerolineales bacterium; assembly: GCA_041918195.1. GTDB lineage: Bacteria > Chloroflexota > Anaerolineae > Anaerolineales > UBA4823 > CAZAGA01. The sequence goes on along the minus strand of JAYRWF010000120.1, from coordinate 601 downwards.
TCATCGCAGAGCTTTGCTGTCTTGCTCAACTCCAGGTAGTCCAGGAAGATCAGGTTATAGATGGCTGCGCGATGCTTCGGGTCGTTGGCAAGCAGGGAATTCAGGTTTTGTCGTGCCAGGTCATATTTTTCGGCGAGAATATCCTTTGCGGCCAGGTGGTTTAACGCCGCGCTACGCCAAGAGATCGTACCAAACTTCTCCTGGAGCACCTGCTCGGCTTCCTGTTCCCGCCAGGAGGTGCCTTGGTGATCCAACCTATACATTTCGAAGAATACCCAGACCGTGGCGACTTGCGCCAGGCGCAAACAAGCGTCAATCGATGGCGTAGCTCCCGCCGCTTTGAAATCCGGCTCGAAATCTACCTGGCGGAAGGCGCGCGTGGCATGAATTCCCTTGGCGCGTGGCTCTTCTCGGATCAGCCGCACAGTCAGGACCGTGCCAGAAACAGGCTCGAAAGATAGGTAGCCGGATAGGGTGGCTTGTTTCTTGGGGATGAACTTGAGCAGGAATGTCAAGACTTTGCCGACTTGGGCGGGCAGCGGGGCGAGGTCGATATTCAGGTCGATCGGTGTCATCGGCCCGTCGATCAGGCCCAGCACGT
>JAYRWF010000119.1:0-1903 GCA_041918195.1 Anaerolineales bacterium | reverse complement strand
GCTCTCCGGCAGGGCCGTCCACCAACACATTTTCCTCGGCGATGCGGGTCAGGCCGTCGCGCAGATTCCTGGCCAGCAGCAGCAGGCTCTGCCGCTGGGGAGCCAGGATGAGGGGGGCGTCAGAGAGATGGCGGTAAATATAATTCAGTTGAGCCAGGGAAAAGCCAGATTTCCGCACTTTGTCAGCCAGCTCTACGAACGCATTGGTCCAGGCGGGAGTGGCAAAGGGATCAATGCCCGACAGCGTCTTCAGGGTAAGCATATCTTTGACCTGCCACTTCAAAACCCTGGCCAGAACGATATAGCGGTAAAGTTTCGATACAGTGGTCAGGGTGAGCGGAGCGTTATCCCCGTCTAAAGCGGCGTCAGCCCGGATCAGGACCAAATCGGCGTCGCTGACGCGCAGCGCTGCTACCAGGGCTGGAACGTGCCCGGTGATGGTCTCGGTGGTATTTGTTGGCAGAATAGGCTTATTACTAAAGACGAGGTCAATCTCCAGGACCGCTTTGTTGAGGAAGAGTTTCTTGTAGAGTGAGTCTTCGCCGTGGATATCTATGTTTGACCAGAGGCTCAACAGCTCTAACAGCGGGCGATTCACCATGGCCCGCAGCCGTGTCAGTTCGGCGAGCTTCAGCAGAACATCAGTCATCTCTGCGGCGGTAGGTATGGTAATGCCAGTGATATTGAAAGCGGCGAGCATTTTGTCTACCTCGGCAATGAACCAACCCAGCTTGCGCCACAGCCGGATGAAGCGGTGCAGCTTATCGAGTGTGCCCACATCGAGATTATGGATGGTGGTGTGGTCGAGGTCGCACGGATCCACCGGGATGGTCTTGTTCGGATGATCCGGGTCGGGCATCATTGACGGTGTATTAAGCGTCAGGCCTTGCGGGGTGTGTTGCAGGGGGTTGATGAAACGCGTCTTGATCAGCTCAATCAATTCCAGGTAACTGACATCGGCCTGTTTTAGGAATTCACGAACCGCTTGCAGCTTGGTTACCAGATTCGCATTGGCAGGCCCATTATTGACAGGATAGTAAAAATCGCGGAGCAAGTGGCCAGTGGAGCCAAGCAGAATATCCCGCTCTGTGGGAGAGGTTTCCAGGTACTCGCAGGCCATGCCCATCCCCGTGGGCTGGCCATTGTGCTGGAAGGTCTTCATCACCTCGTAGAGAGTGCTGCCCAGGTGACCCAGATGGACACGCGCCATTGTCAGAGGCAGGTGGAATGGCGGAGCTAGCGGGTAAATCGCCTTGCTGAGGTTATCATAGGCCTTGCTATTCGTGTACTGCGGGTTGGCGCTCAGCTCTTCGGCCGTGGTGTTGCCCGTATCATAGGGGAAGGCACCGTCCTGTTTCTTTAGGTTCTTGGCGACAACATAGGTTTCGAGGATCTCATTCACCAGATCAACGTAGGGCAGCAGTGTATTGGTATTTTCACAGGTCAGCTTGATATGTTGTAAGTCCGGACGCCGTTTCAGGAGGGTATCCAATGGTTTGTGCCCAATTGCAGGATTGATGAATTGCAACAAGTCAACAAAATAGGCGGCCGGGCTGTACACCGAACGGCAGTGCTCGCAGTCACAGAGTTCAAGGGAACCGAACAACTCCGCCAGCGCCGGCATCTTCTTAATCGCCTCATCAAACAAGGAAAAGGACAGCTGGGCGTTTGACGACGAAATTGCGAAAGGCGTTGCTCCACTTCTGGCATATTGCACCAGCCCAAAGGCCATGGTATTGCGGGCGTTGGTGTGCTCGGCCTGCTTGCGGATCATGGCCGCCTGGTCTTCACCGCCAAGCCGGGAGCCAAGGAGGCGCGTAAAGGTGCGCGGCGGAACGCTGCCAATGGCAAAGGCGGAATTGAGGCCTTCAGCCATCAGGGCCTGCATGTGTTCATAGCGTGG
>JAYRWF010000118.1:0-6779 GCA_041918195.1 Anaerolineales bacterium | reverse complement strand
CCGGGTGGGCATCGTCGGGGAGGCGGCAGGGCTGGTCTGGGTGGGTGCGGACGCAGCGCCCGGCGATGGGAAAGGTGAAGCGGTCGCAGCCCGGGTTGGGACAGCGACCGAAGTCCCGGCATCCGGGGCACGCCCACAGGCAACGATAGTCAGGGTGAGCAGGATCAGGAGGATCGTACGATTCATGATTACATTAAATTATAGCGTAGGGGCGGGTTAACGAGCATACCGATAGGCGAATCTAACGAATTCATGGTGCATCGAATCCGAATCTGGCCGTCCCCCGAAAACCCGCCCGGAGGTGGGGCGACCCGCCCAGGAATGGCAATGCCCGTCGAACCCCGCGATGGGTCGCCCTTACACGTGCCTGATCCGTATTTATCTGCCAAAATCCGCGTCGATCAGCGGTAAAGTCTTTTGAATGGAATGCCGCAATATTCAGGGCGACCCGCCCGGAGGTGGGGCAGGTTTTCATTTTGTGGCAGCCTGGTTTCGTTATCCTGGCCTTGGGATGCACAACCGGCGTGCCTATCCACGTTAACCTGCCCCTACAACGGAAAACCCGCCCAACCCCTGCTGGAAATTTATAGTATAGTAGAAATCAGTGCAGAAATCCGGGTTCAATGGTCACGGAGAAATAGCATGGCCCAAAACGATCCCTATCGTTCGTATAACTTCAAACTTGAACTCAACGGCCGCGCGGAAGGTCATTTCACCGAGTGCAGCGGTTTGAGCGTGAAAATCGAATCCATTCCCTACCGCGAGGCGGGCAACCACCAGCTTATTCGCCATATCCCCGGCCCGGTGGAATATGCTGCGGTGACGTTGAAGTACGGGGTGACCACATCGCGCGAACTGTGGGACTGGTTGATGAAAACCGCCGAGGGTAATGTGGAGCGGCGCAACGTCTCGATTTTGCTCCTGGACAGCCAGGGTGATAACGAAGTGATGCGCTGGATCTTGGTCGACGCCTGGCCCTCCGAATGGCAGGGCGCGGCCTTGAATGCCAGCGATAAGGCCCTGGCGATTGAATCGCTGACTCTGGTCTACGACAAGCTGGAACGAGCGTGAATTTACCCCCCTCTAACTCCCCCCATTTTCTAGAGCAAAAATGGGGGGAGAACTTATGCTCCTGCTCCATTTTACAGAGCGAAAATGGGGGGAGAACTTATGCTCCTGCTCCATTTTACAGAGCAAAAATGGGGGGAGAACTTATGCTCCTGCTCCATTTTCTAGAGCAAAAATGGGGGGAGAACTTATGCTCCTGCTCCATTTTACAGAGCAAAAATGGGGAAGAGATAGGTTTGGGATTAAAATGAATGGGTATGCCCGGACGAAACAACCTTCTCGCCTGATAATCTATGCGCAATCGGCCCGTTTTCCAGCCCAATCCTTCCCCCGGCCAGGACCAAAAACCTGGCCCAGGGGGCTGCCTGTGGGCGATCCTGATCACCGCTGGCGGTTATTTCGTGTTCAGGGCGATCAACCGGGTGCTGGCGGGAGAGGCGAGCAGCGCTGATCAACGGGTTTGTTTTGGTGCATTGGCTGGTCTGGTGATGCTGATGCTCCTGGCGCACCGGCAGGAGCGGCGCGAGAAAGAGCAGCGCCGCGCGGCCAAAGAAGCCTGGAAGCGGGCTTGCCAAAGCGCCGAGGTCGCAATCGTCAACCGGAGCTATTCCCCCAGCAGCGATTGGGAGGATGAGTATGGCATTCAACATTGGTCGCGAGAGAGCGCTCGCCTGGAACTTGCGCCAACCTCTGAGCAAAAGGCGCTCTACCCCAACCTAGCCACGGTGAGTGTCACGGTGTATCCAAACACCTATGCGAAACTGCAAGATCGAGAGCGGGTGCGGATTTATTACCAGCCACAGTCGCCGATGACGTTCTTGCTGGAAGAAGAATTGGACGAAAACCCATGAGCGACCAATCCGCACCCATCAACACGGCCGGCTCTAGCGAGCTCCAACCACGCTATCCGCAGGGCTATTGGGATAGCGGCGAGGAATACCTGCGAACCTGTTTCATCCTGCAGCATAACCCGGATTACCTGGAGTTCCTGGTGCGGCAGGTCTGGAAGCTCGACCAGCCCTGCCGCCTGGTCGAGTTCGGCTGCGGCGCCGGTAAGATGGGCCTGCAGCTGCTGCCCTTGCTCGCCCCGGGCAGCAGCTATACCGGGTTTGACCAATCGGTCGAGCTCCTTTCAGATGGCCGACAGGTTTGGGCGACCACGCCCTGGGCGGCCGAGTTCCAACAGGGCAGCATCTACGCAGCCCCTTTCGCCAGCCAATCCTTCGATCTCAGCCTGGCCCATACGGTGCTGATGCACGTGCCCCACCCGGAGCAAGCCATCCAGGAGATGATCCGGGTGACCCGGCCCGGTGGTTGGGTGATAGCCTGCGAGGCGAACCGCAACGCTCACACCGCGCTGTTGCACATCGAGGAAGCCAACCACCAGGAAAACACGCCGCTGGAATTGTTCCAGACGATCAACCGGGAAATCCGCCGGCGGACCGGGGTCGACCACAATATCGGCGCCAGGCTGCCGGTGCTGATGCACAAAGCCGGCCTGCGCCAGGTCCAGATCCGGGTATCCGATGCCGCCCGCTTCCTTTACCCGCCGCTGGATAGTGAGGCCAAGCGCAGACTCTACCAGGCTATCTGCGACGAAGGGTACGGGCAAGCGCGGCCCACCGCCGAGCAGCGCGCCCGCTGGAAAGCCAACCTGGTGAGCCTGGGGATCTCTGAACAAGCGGCCGAGGCGGAGATCGAACGAGAGCTCGAAGAAGACTTCCTGAATAAAGGCCCCGGCTATCATACCGTCTATGCCAGCTTGCTCACCTGGAGTTTTGGAAAGGTGGCATGCGATGTTCTCTGAAGCAGACCTCGAGCAGGTCATCGAAGAAATCATCGCCGGCTGGGACGTTCCGGGCCTGGCGGTGGGAATCGTGCAGGGCGACGAGATCCGCTACGCCAGGGGCTTCGGCGTCCAGAGCCTGGAAACGCGCACCCCAGTGAGCCTGGATTCGGTCTTCTGCGTCCAGTCGGTCTCCAAGTGCCTGGTCGCCACGGCGGTGATGCAGCAGGTCGAGCGCGGAAAACTCGACCTGGATGCGCCGCTGGTGCAGTACCTGCCCTATTTCCGGTTGGCGGACCGGCGCAGCCGGGAGATCACCCTGCGCCAGGTGCTCAGCCACACTTCGGGCATGCCCGATATGGATGAAATCGACTACGTGGAGCTGGTGACCCATCCCGAAGTCGACCCCGGCGCAGCCGAACGCTACGTGCGCAGCTTGAGCACGCTCCGGCTAATCGCCCCGCCTGGGGAGCAATTCCATTACAGCAATATTGCTTACAATGTATTGGGCGACCTGCTCGCCAAAGTCTCGGGCCTATCTTTTGAGGAGATGATGCGGGAGAACCTGCTGCTCCCCGCCGGGATGGCGCACAGCACCTTCCTACTGGCAGATGTCCCAACCGATCGACTGGCAGTTCCGCATCTCCGCTCCCCAGGAATGATGGTCAATCCCCGCTATCCATATCACCGGGCGGATGCCCCGGCCAGTTTCCTGCACAGCACCGTCGTGGACCTGTGTCACTGGGCCAGCGCGGCCCTGGCGCGTGGCCGTTTTGGCGAGCACAGCTTCCTATCCCCGGCCGGTTTCGACTTGATGTGGACCCCAGTCGCCAGGCGCGGCGCCTCGCCCGGCCTGTACGAAGCGATGGGGCTCGGCTGGACGCTGGGTCACTACAAGGGGAAGATGACGGTCAGCCATGGCGGCGCAGGATTTGGCGGGACGGCTTTTCTGCTGATCCTGCCGGAACTGAACGCCGCGGCGGTGATTTTGTGCAATCAAGAATCGAATGCCCATGCCCGGATCACCCAGGCGATTGCCGATGCGCTGCTGGGCGAAAAACCCCAGGCGGGGGCGGTGTCGTGGATGGTGCCGATCAGCCGGGCCTGGGCAAGGGACGGCAGAGCGGCGGCCGAGGCCTGCGCGGCTGAGATCAAGGCCAGGGATGAAGGGGTTTATTATCGAGACGAAGAAGCGCTGCTCAGCCTGGCGCTGGAGCTGGTTACCGCTGGAAAGATCGACCTGGCGATTGAGGCGCTCGAGCTAAACATGCAGGAATACCCGGGGTCGGATGAGTCGGTTCGGATGCGGTCGAGGCTGAAGGGGTGATTGCTGATCAGCGTCGCTCCGCAGCCTGGTCCTGATTTTCGCCGCTCAAGTTGAGTTTCGCGGTCACAAATTCAGCCACCTGGGCGATGGATCGCCGGGTCTCCGGCAGGAAAGGGATGATCTGAAAGACGTGGAACAGGCCCTCCCAGGTTTCCAGGGTCGCCTCGACGCCCGCCAGGCGGGCACGTTCGACCAGCCGGGCGGCATCATCGAACAGAATTTCGTTTGCGCTGGCGTGAATCAAGAGCGGCGGCAAGCCCTGCAGGTCAGCGTAGAGCGGCGAGATGAACGGGGAAGCCGGATCAAGGTCTCCGGCATAATACCCGGCGTACTTCGCCAGGCTGTGCGGATCGAGAATTGGATCGCGGCTGGCATTCCGATGGATTGAATCGCCGCGCAGCGCCAGGTCCACCCAGGGAGAGAGGCAAACGGCTGCCGCGGGGAGCGCCTGGCCGGCCTCGCGCAGGGCGACCAGGGCAGCCAGAGCCAACCCGCCCCCGGCAGAATCGCCAGCGAGGACGATTTGGGAAGGGGGGACCCCCTGATCCAGCAGCCACTGGTAGGCAGCGAGCGTGTCTTCCAGGGCGGCGGGGAAGGGATTTTCCGGCGCCAGGCGGTAGTTGATCGCCAGGGCCCTTAACCGGGCCGCGACCGCCAGCCTGGCCACCAGCTCCCGGTGGACGTTCACCGATCCCAGGGCATAGGCGCCGCCATGCAGGTAAAGGATCACCCCCGGGCCGGGATGGGGGCTTTCGATCCACTCGGCCGGAACCCCGTGGACATCGACCGGCTGGCAGCGAATCCCGGCCGGCAGCCTGGAAAAGCGGGCGGTCTTCTCTTGCCGGGCGCGCTGCTCGGCCAGGGTTCCTTCGGACCAGCCGGAAAGCTGAAAGCGGATGAAAAATTCGGCGAGCCTGGCTTGAATACTTGGCATAGGAACAGTTTCCCGATCGTGGAAAGAGAGTCAAACGATGGGATATTATACGCCCATCTGGCGCGTGCCCGGTAGAAGGAGGAATCCCTGGTTAATGAGATTCGCTCACTCAGGAAAATCAGATAAAATCAAGAACAAGGAGGCGCGATGTCAAGTCAAATGCTGTTATCTGTTATTCTGATTACCCTGGCGTTGGTGTTTTACACGATTGGGGTGTGGAGCGAGCGCCTGGCGGGTCGCCTGAAAGGCTGGCACCTGGTATTCTTCTGGGCCGGTTTCATTTGTGACACCAGCGGGACCGGGATCATGCTGGAGATGTCGAATGCCGATATTTTCAACATCCACGGGTTGACCGGCCTGGTGGCGATCCTGTTGATGTTGATCCATGCGGTTTGGGCTTCGCTGGTCTTGGCGCGCAAGGACGAGCGGGCGATCGTCAATTTTCACAAGTTCAGTGTCGTGGTGTGGCTGATCTGGTTAATCCCGTATTTGAATGGGTTCTTCGCCTCGATGAGGGAGTAGGGGCGGGTTGAACCAGCCAAACCTGGCGGTGCAAAAACCGGGCAAGGCGCTGATCGCCTCTTCCGACAGAAGATTGGCAATTCGTCTCCATCGTACCTTAGTGCTTTTATTAAGAAATCCAATGATCGATTTCTAAGCAAAGGCGCGATAATAAAGTATCGAAAGGAGGTCGATATGCCACTCTTTGGGTTGGGTGGAAAACCTGATATCAAAAAAATGCAAGCCAGGCAGGATATCGACGGCCTGATCGCTGCGCTTGACTACGACAAGGATCCGGCTATCCAGGACGCTGCCCAGATCGCGCTCTCCGACATCGATTCACCGATCGTATTATTCCGCCTGATCATGCTGGTCAAGCAGGGAACGAAAAACAAGTTCGTCTTGCTTGCGCTGGCCAATATTGGCGCACCAGCCGTGCCACACCTGATTGATCTGTTGGATAGTCCTGCTTTCCCGCCAGCGGTTATGGTGTTGACCTGGATTGGCGAACCAGCCATTGAGCCACTGATTGCAGCCTGCACGAGGCATGAAAACGTACGCAGTACTGCGGTACTCACGCTGGGTAGAATCGGCGCGCCGGCAGCGAGTCCCCTGATCGATGCGCTTAATAATGAAGAAGATGATGTACGCTGGTCCGCAGCGCAGGCACTCGAAAAAATAGGGCCGACATTGGAGGATACCGCTCTGCGCAAACGAGCGATCGGGCAGCTCGCTAAAGCACTTGACGACGAGGAATATCTGGTGGCTAGTGCAGCGGAAGATGCACTGAAAGCGATTACCGGACAGGACTTGGGGAAGGATTCTGGTCGGTGGAGGAGTTGGCTGGAACAACTGGGGTGATCTCAATGACATCCACCCAAAAAATAATCGTCTCTGCGCTCCTGCTCATTTTCCTCCTGGTCGCTTGCAGCACTGCGGAGACGACCGAACCCCCGCCGAGCCCCACGGCACCCCCACCCACCCCGACCCACCTACCTGCCACGGCCACCTCCCTACCGCCGACCACATCGCCGCTTGCACCCACCTCAACGCTCCCGCCTACCCCCACGCCAGCACCGCTACAACCCTGGTGGAACGAAACGGTCTTCTACCAGCTCACGGTGCGCAGCTTCTATGACAGCGACGGCGACGGGATCGGCGAT
>JAYRWF010000117.1:0-2084 GCA_041918195.1 Anaerolineales bacterium | reverse complement strand
GTGGTGCCATCGACCGAGATCCACTCACCTTCTTTGACGACAATACCGTTAGCAGTCATCAGGCGGTTCTCCAGGTCGATTTTGACCATTGAAGCGCCGACGACGCACGGGACGCCGAACTGGCGGGCCACGACGGCCGCGTGCGATGTAGCGCCACCTTCACTGGTCAGGATACCCTTGGCGGCTAGCATGCCATGGACATCGTCTGGCTTGGTGAATTGGCGAACCATAATCACGGCTTGTTTATGTTCCTTGGCCATTTCTTCGGCCTTGTCAGCATCGAAGTAAATCTGGCCGACCGCAGCGCCAGGGGAGGCGTTTACACCTTTCGCATAAATGCCGCCTTGCTTTTTGGCAGCGTCGACTGCTTTGGGGTCAAACTGTGGGTGTAGCAGGGAGTCGACCTGATCGGGGGTAACGCGCATAATGGCTTCTTCTTTAGAAATCAAGCCTTCATTCGCCATATCGACCGCCATCTTGACGGCGGCCTTGGCGGTGCGTTTGCCGGAGCGGGTTTGAAGCATCCAAAGCTTGCCGCGCTCGATGGTGAATTCGACGTCCTGCATGTCGTGGTAATGATTTTCGAGCTTGCTGGTGATATCGAGAAATTCCTGGTAAGCCGCGGGCATTTCATTGGCCAGGTTTTCGATCTTCTCGGTGTTGCGAATGCCGGCTACCACGTCTTCGCCCTGTGCGTTGATCAGGTAATCGCCGTACATTTTCTTCTCGCCGGTCGATGGGTCGCGGGTGAAGGCGACGCCGGTGCCTGAGCCATTGCCCATATTACCGAAGACCATGGTGCAGATATTGACTGCGGTGCCCAGGTCATGGGCGATGCCGGCGGCGTTGCGATAGTCAATCGCGCGCTTGCCATTCCAGGATTTGAAGACGGCTTCGGTGGCCAGTTCAAGCTGTTTATAGGGGTCCTGAGGGAAGTCGAAGCCCTTCTCACGTTTGACGACTGCCTTAAAGGTCTCAGTGATGGCTTTCCAATCCTCAGCGGTCATCTCAGTATCGAGCTTATAGCCTTTCTTTTCCTTGTACTCGGCCAACGGATGCTCGAAAGCTTCATCCGGGATGCCTAGCACGACTGAGCCGAACATCTCGACCAGGCGACGATAAGAGTCAAAGACGAAGCGTGGATCGCCAGTCATCTTTGCAAGGCTTTCAGCAACCGCATCGTTCATACCAATGTTCAGTACGGTATCCATCATGCCCGGCATGGAAAATTTCGCGCCAGAGCGGCAGGAAACCAGCAGCGGATTCGCCGGATCGCCGAATTTCTTGCCGGTCAGTTTTTCAGTCGCCTGCATCGCGGCCAGCTCCTGCTCCCATAAACTGGAGGGGAATTTCTCGCCCTCAGCCAGGTAGGCATTGCATGCGGCCGTGGTAACGGTGAAACCAGGGGGTACCGGTACGCCCGCGCGGGTCATGTCGGCCAGGCCTGCGCCTTTGCCGCCGAGCAAAGCACGCACATTTTCCCAACTACCTACTTTCTTCTCTACTTCTTCAACCTGGTTGAAGAGGTAAACCCACTTTGTATCTGCCATTGTTGTTTCTCCTGAATATGAATATTTGGAATTGAACTAAGAGTTTTATTTTTTAATATTGTCCGGGATAGTAAACCCAAATAAATAGTTTACCACAGAGGATGAAAATTCACTCAGATCGTTGAAAGCGATTGTTGAAAGTTAGCTCAGGAACCTTGATATTCAAATCCTGAATCGTTGTCGCACTGGCGTCGGCGCCCCTAAATCTTCTGCGCGCTGGCCAGGCGAGCAGCAACCAACGATCAGTTCGTACTCGCCAGGTTGAAGGGTCGGATTGCCAGATTCGTCGATCAAGCTTATCTTTTCAACCGGCAGGCTCCATACGATGGTTTTTTCCCTTCCAGCAGGAAGGTTAACCCGCTGAAAGTCTACCAGCCAGGTCTGGGGCGTTGTGGCCGATGGGTTGGTTGGCGCCAGATACACTTGCAACACCTCCTCGCCATCCCGGACGCCGCAGTTAACCAGCCTGCACTGCAGCTTAAGCGCTTCTCCAGGTTCCAGGTGATCCTTCTCCAGCCCGAGGTTGTGGATTTC
>JAYRWF010000116.1:0-4104 GCA_041918195.1 Anaerolineales bacterium | reverse complement strand
GCCAGGCTGATCACCATCACCCATTTTCGCCCGACCCGATCCGTTATCGGCCCGGCGATAAACGAAGCCACCAATCCCAGGACGGCATTCAAGGTCATCAGGCTGGCCACGGTTGCCAGCGGCAGCTTCAGCTTTTCGCTCACGTAAATCATCAGGAACGGCCAGACCATGCTCGAGCCAATCGTGCTGATCAACATGCCGGCGAAAAGCAGCCAGAACTGGCGCGGGTAAGCGCGCCCTAACCGCTCGAGCCGGCTGGCAAATCCGCCTGGTCGGGTATGTTCTGGGTTCACCGGCGCTATCCACCCGTGAATTTGGTTTTATAGCCAAGGGAGCGCAGCCGGGCAGCGATTTTTTCGCGATGGTCACCCTGGATCTCGATCATGCCATCCTTGACCGTCCCGCCCGTCCCACAGACCTGTTTGAGCTGAGTTGCCAGGCTCTTCAGGTCATCCGGCGCAAGCTGCAAGTTGCGCACCACGGTGACCGTCTTACCACCCCGCCCCTTGGTCTCGCGCTGGATTGCTGCCGTCTGCTGGGCCGGCGGCAGGCTGATCGGTTTGGCGCACCGGCAGGGAGAGCGCTTGCAACGCGGGCATAGCTCAAAATCAGCTTCCGTTGAATATACAGTCGGTCGATCATCAAGCGGCATCGGTTTCAGATTCCTCCCCGCTATTCTACCATCGTTAGATTGCACACCGACCGCCATCCGATTATACTTAGGGGGTCAATCAAGGAGTGATCTATGGATATCGGCACCTACCGGCGCTTATTAGAAGACTACGTAAAAGAAGCCATCCAGAACAGTGATGGCACCAACTCTGGCATCGCTGAATATCTGGCCACGATCCGCCCGCCGGGGCGTTTTACCTCCCACCGCGAGGAAAAAAGCCTTGCCCTGGCTGACCTGCGCAAAGCCTTCGATGAACATCGCCACTGGCCATTGGCGATTATCCTTTCCCACCTGGGTATTGAAAATAAAAACCTTGGTGCCGGTTAAAATATCGTATTTGATTTATTTGGACAATTATTGTATAATTAACCTACATTACTCCCCTCTCTGGTAAACAAATAATTACCCAGGCACGCTGCTGTCTCTGACCACCGTTGATTCTTTTCAAGAATTAGGGAGAGGTGTTCTATGAAGTCAATGGTAAAACGTGTTGGGTTGATCGGCCTGGCGCTGGGCATAGCTGCCGGAGTTAGACTGATTGCTCAACGCAATACGAACGCCAGGCGTGATCCAGGTACCAAAGCCCAACCGAGCCGGATCAACCAGGCGCTAGACCACGCCCTGGAAAAAGCCCGCCTGGCAGGTCCCCACCCTCTACCGTCTGGTCATCGCTACGTTATTTTTTCCGACCATCACAAAGGAGCCGGCGATGGCGCGGATGATTTCCGGTCTTGTAAAGCTACTTATCTCCATGCTCTGGCAGAATACGATCAACGTGGCTATAGTCTGATTATCTTGGGTGATGCGGAAGAGTTGTGGGAAAATCGAATCGCCCAAGTATTCGCCGCTCATTCAGATGTATTTGAAAGCGAGCGACGCTTTTATCCTGACCGGTATTTCCGGGTAATTGGCAATCACGATGACTCTTGGGAGAGCGAAGCTACCGTTCGCCATTATCTGGATCCCTATTTCCCAGGAATCAAGATCTATCCCAGCTTGCTATTTCACTACCAGTCGGGCCCCCATACCAGTGGTGAGCTATACCTGGCGCATGGCCACCAGGGAACGTTAGACTCAGACACTTTCAGGTTTTTACCGCCGCTGCTGCTGCCCATCTACCGGGTAATCCAGATCCTGACCGGTATTGGTCGCACCAGTCCATCTCAGGACGAATGCCTGCGAGGCGCACATGATACCCAGATGTATCATTGGGCGAGCACACAAGGCAAGCTGATCTTAATTGCTGGCCATACCCACCGGCCTGTGTGGAGCTCGCGTACCCACCTGGAAAAACTTCTCTGGCAGTATACGAGCTTGATTCAGCTCAAACCTGAACAACGCCCTACTGACTACGCCGAACAACTAAATTACCTCAAAGCAGAGATCGAAGAACGGGAAGCCAAATTCCCCCCTTGCAACGATACCATCAAGACCCGGCCATCCTACTTTAATACCGGTTGTTGCCGGTTTGAGGATGGCGATATCACCGGCATCGAGTTAGAAGACGGTGAGCTGCGCCTGGTGAAATGGGGTAAAAAAGAGGCTCAATTCCAAAGGGTTGAGCTTGAAAAGGTGCCCCTGGAAGAAATTTTTGCTTTACTATAGCCGGAGGAACTCATGGCAAACTGGCAAGAGATCCATGCAAGGGCAACCATTCTTGACCTGCATGCCCATCCTTCGTTCAATGTCTCGCTGTTTAACCGCACGCTGACTTCTCGGTTATACCCCTCCCGCAGCGCCTTCGATCCCTTCAGTATCCGGACGAATATCCCAAAATTACGTCAGGGAGGCGTAAATATCCTCCTGTCGATCGTCTACGCACCTGAACGTGGTATTTTTGATGAGTGCCGCTACCTGAAGATCTTGCGCTTTTTTATGCGTCCAATCTGGAATAAAATTTACGGACGCCCATACTTTGACGTGACCAGCCAAATGCTGGATGAAATGGAAAGTGCACTGGAGAAAGCTGTCGATCCCGCCAGCGGAAAGACCCAGGCGAAATTCGCTCATTCCCTGGCAGAGCTAGAAGCCATCCTTTCGAGCGGTCCAGACCGGCCAGTGGCTTTCATCCATGCCGTGGAGGGCGGGCACTGCATTGATGGGAAACTCGAGCATATTCAAACTCTGTTTGACCGCGGTGTGGCTTACTTAACCCTGGCGCACTTTTTCGAAAACGAGTTGGTCCATCCGGTTTTTCCCTGGCCTGAATCCATTCAGAAATTTGGTTGCTTCCGCAACGAACGAGATATCACCCTTGGTCTAAAACCCCTCGGCGAAGAGGCCATCGAGAAAATGGTTGACTTGGGTATGCTGATCGATATCTCACATTGTACGCCAGTCGCCCGGGCCCGAATCTATGAAATCGTTGGCAATCGCCGGCCTATTCTGGCGACCCATGTTGGCGCCTATGAAATCAACCCCAGTCCTTATAACCTGAAGGATTGGGAACTGAAGAAAATAGCGCAGAGCGGAGGGGTGGTTGGGACCATCTTCATGAATTACTGGCTGATGCCTCACGAGACCAAGCGCGGCCTGAATTTCATCGCCCGCACCATCGAGCATTTCGTCAACCAGGCTGGCCTCGACCACGTCGCAATTGGCACTGATTTTGATGGCTTCACCGATCCGCCCGATGATCTGAAAGACGCCTCAGAACTCCCATACTTGACTCAGCGCCTGGTAGCTGAAAACTACCCATCCCAAGCGATCGAAAAGATCCTTGGTGCGAACGCTTTGCGCACTTTGCGGCAAGGATGGGGAAAAAAGACTTGATCTTCGGTCGGCCAAAATGAAATAATCTTGCAACAGATGCAGCTTCTATGTCATAATATCTCTTAAGCGGTATAGCCTAGTTTGGGGAGGGATAAGATGTCGACCTTACGAAAAGCTGCTTTTTCTGTTCAAGCTATCCTGGGCATCCTGTTTGGCGCGCTGTTGTTGGTCATCCCGGGTCGCTTCCTGGGGCTGATCGGGTGGGCGCCAGTTGAGCCGCTGCTCGATCGCCTGCTCGGCGCTGCTTTCCTGGCCCTGGCCTGGGGATCGATTGTCGCCCTGCGCGCCAAAGAGCGCAGCCAGGTCGACCTTGTGCTCCAGATCCAGATCGTTTTCAGCCTGCTCGGCGCAGTCGGCTTTGCTCGCCACCTGTTTTTTGCTTTCTACTATCCCTTGATGGTCTGGATTGTCTTCGCCGCCCTGGTGCTGTTCAGCCTGGTTTGGATTTGGGCTTATTTTAAAAAATAACGCCTCGCCTTGACAATTCAATTCTCTTTGTGATAAACTCACCCCGTTCTAATCTTTGCACGAGGAAGGAGGCGCGTTTTATGGCTCAAGTCATTCGAATACTCAATAACAACCCGGAACTATGGGCGCGCCTCAGCAGCACGAGCTAAGATCATTTTTGCATACTAACGCTTAAAGCCGCGGGGCTCCCG
>JAYRWF010000115.1:0-1587 GCA_041918195.1 Anaerolineales bacterium | reverse complement strand
ACGGTGCAAATAAGCCTGATCGGCTTGGGACAGATTGGCGCTTCCGTTGGTTTGTGCTTAGCCAATCGTCCCGACCTGGTGAAGAGAATTGGGCACGACAAACAACCGGCTGTGATGCAAAAAGCCAAGCAAATCGGAGCGGTTGATCGGATCGAAAGGAACCTGATCGCGGCCGTCCGAGAGGCAGACCTTGTTTTTCTCAGCCTACCGTTGGATCAGATCCGACCAACCCTGGAATATATTTCTCAGGACTTGATCGAAGGCGCAATAGTGATGGATACTGCACCGGTTAAAGAGGTGGTCCGGCAATGGGCAAAGGACATTCTTCCTCCCAAACGGCATTACATCGGTCTAACCCCCGTCTTGAATCCCGCCTATTTACATGATATCTACGCCGGGATTGAGTCAGCCCACAGTGATCTGTTTCAACGCGGCCTGATTGCAATTACCACCACCGCAGACACAGACCCACAGGCGATCAAGTTAGCAGCCGATCTGACCCGTTTATTAGGCGCGATCCCACTATTTGCCGATCAGGCTGAGATGGACGGCATGCTGGCCTCCACCAATCTGCTGCCCAGCCTGCTGGCAGCAGCTTTGCTGAATGCCACGGTGAACCAACCTGGTTGGGCTGATGGGCGAAAAATCGCCGGGAGAGGCTATGCTGAGGCGACCGGTCCAATGGCTTTGTTACCATCCCCAGCCGCGCTGGCGGAGCAAGCAATCTACAACCAGGAAAACGCCTTACGCGTGATCGATGGCCTGACAGCTGCCCTACAATCGATCCGCAACGATATCCAGAAAGGCGATGAGAAAAGCCTGGTCGAACGCCTGGAGCGAGCCCAAAAGGGACGTGAGAATTGGTGGAAGCAGCGCCAGGTTGCAGATTGGCTGTCTGAAGAAATGGGTGCGCAGCCAGAAACGCCAAAAACCAGGGATATCCTTGGAAACCTGGTCGGTTTCCGTCGAAAACCAAAATCCTAAACGATCCAGATCAATTCTTTGAAGGAGATCTCCTATGACTGATAAAATGCAATGGATTCGTGATGAGCTTCAAAATTTGAAGGATGCCGGCTTGTACAACCGGATTCGGACTCTGAGCTCGCCTCAAGGAGCCTGGTTGGTGGTAGATGGCAAGCGAGCCCTGAATTTCTGCTCCAATAACTACCTGGGCCTGGCCAACCACCCGCGCCTGGTGCAGGCTGCCCAAGAAGCCGTCCTGCGGTACGGGGTTGGCCCAGCAGCAGTCCGGACAATCGCCGGGACAATGGATTTGCATGTCAACCTGGAAGCACGCCTGGCCGCTTTCAAGGGCGTAGAAGCGGCGATCACCTTCCAAAGCGGTTTTACGGCAAACCTGGCCACAATCGCAGCGGTAGTGGGAAAAGATGACGCAATCTTTTCTGACGAGCTAAATCACGCCAGCATCATCGATGGCAGCCGATTGTCGGGCGCCAAAATCATCCGCTATACGCATTGTGACCCAGCAGACCTGGATCGCCAACTCCAGGAACAGCGAAATAACTTCCCACGCGCCCTGGTGATCACGGATGGCGTCTTCAGCATGGATGGCGATGTCGCTCCGTT
>JAYRWF010000114.1:0-5738 GCA_041918195.1 Anaerolineales bacterium | reverse complement strand
GGCGGTGGGAAACAGATGACGCACCTTCGAAGCCAGGGGCAATGTCCCCGAGCGCCAATGCGGATAGATCAGACGAATTTCGGCTTCTTCGGCTGGCGCGCTGCGAAGTTGCACCGGGGATAACTCATCATCCAGATCGCGCTCCAAGTTGAGCATATCCTTGGTCAGCAACTGGCGATTATATTCTACCCCTGGGTAACGCAAGTAGACTGGCGGTTCAAGAACCTCAGCCGGTTCCAGGCGATGCAAGAACCAAAGCACCTTGCCAGCCGGCCCAACCTCGTCAAAGCGCAAGTCATTTTGCAGCGCCCAGTCCAGCGAGAACTCCAACAACTGGGGGTTTACATCTGAAGACAAACCGATCTGTTCGATCAGAGCTGAAGTCGCCAACGGACCGCCGTTGGCCATGTCCAGCACCGCCTCGACCAGATTCAGGTGACCCTGGTTGATGTCGACCAGCAGTGCGCTAGGGAACCAGTTCCCAGCAATCCGCACAAATCCCGGCCGGGTTTCTAAATCCTCTTCCAACGACTCGATCAGTTCTTCGCCATATTCTGCCAGGACTGACTCGGCGTTTAGGGTATCTTCATCCGGGGAAATCTTCAAAGGATCATTGAGGACATGTTGGGGCAGGTTAGCGGCAAACTGGCGTTCGCTGCCATCCTCAAAAGCCACCTTTATCACATCAAACAAACCCAACTCGGGGTTCAACCCAGGCCGGACCGAGGTGATCTTCCCTGCCTGCCAACCAAGCACTGGAAAGACCAGGCGCTGATCCGCTGTATAATTGCCCTTCGGCTGGTAGATCTCCCCAGCGTCTGTCCGGCGTTGCTCTAAAGCCGCCTTTTCCTTGCGAATGCGGTCGCTTACCAGGGCAGTAACCAGCTGACGGGTGGGTAAGGGGGTTTCCAAGTCTAATAAATAGTTATAGAGGAATTCAACATCGTCATTTTCGAGCTGAAAATCCTCCCAATAACCTTCACGCAGTGAAAAAGTCAAATTCATCATCGCTTGCCTCAAAGAAAAATTGCACAAATGCTCCGCTGATATTATACTCTAAGCAGTAGTACGAACGTTTCCGGCTGAACTTTTAAGGCGGCCGGAATCACAGTCTTGTGATAGGTATTGATTCGGAATGGAGTGAATCCTATGTCTGATACGCAGTGGGAAGTCCTGGAGCAAGTCTCCGGCTCGGCGGCTGCCGAGATACTGAAAGGACTGCTGACTGCCCAAGGCATCAACGTTGTCCTTTCGCAAGAAGGGATCGGCGAATCAGTTTACCCGGTCTCAGTCGGGCCATTGAGCGAAATCCAGATTCTCGTTCCCAGTGACCAGTTGGAAACAGCCCAACAGATAATGCAGGATTACCAGGCAGGTGTCTATGAAAACCTGATGTTTCCTGACATGCCAGATGACACGCTTGAAGAAAGCAGCGAGAATTAAGGATAAACACTTTCAAGCCATTCTAAAGGGTCAACCTGGACCCCGCCAACCCACACCTCCCAATGCAGGTGGGGACCTTGAACCCGTCCAGTGCCGCCAACCCGCCCAATCAATTGGCCAGCTTTGACAAAATCGCCTGGCTTAACCAGGATTTCCGATTGGTGCATATAGCCAGTGTAAACACCCTGGCCATGATTGATCATGGTTGCATTGCCGCGCACGGTCAGCGGACCCGTAAAAACCACCACGCCATCGGCTGGAGCATAGATCTCAACCCCGGTCTGCCCGACCACATCCAGCCCAGTATGAAAATACAGATAGGCGCTGCCATTATAGGAACGCCGGTTGCCATAGCGCGAAGACCAACATTCGCCGGTTTCCAGGCAATAGTCCTTCTCAAGTGGAGAGGGCAGTAAAAAACTGCCATTCCAGGATTTCTCAGGAGTTACCGGCTCAGCCAGGGCAGTCCATTGAGCATCTTCCGGGCGGGTGACGGCCGGGTCAATGGTAGCAGGGTCGACTGTCAACGGGGTATCATAGGGATAATCGACCTGGCGAACCCGCACCATCTGGGTAAAAGCAAACTCTCGGCCATCTTCAAAGCGGCCATGTAGCTCCATGGGATACAGGCCGGGCACGGTCATGGCATGTACGCCCTGCAGCGCGCTGACCGCGCCGCCCTCGCCGGGAAAAAAGTTTAAACTATGTCCCAGGAAGCTGCCGGTCAAGCTTAGCCGAGCGCTGGTTGTCAGGGTGATCACTCCGGTCTTGCCCTGGCCAAAAGCCAATGGCTCAAGCACAGCAGCTCCGATTTCACCCGGCAAGCTACCCGGCCCACCAGCGTTACCGCCAGGCAAGCGTAGCACATCCCCGGGAAAAGCCTGCCAGGCGCCAGGAAGCTGGTTGAACTCGAGCAGCGACCAGGGATTCAACCCACTCAAAGCGGCTAGTTCAAGTACAGTTTGACCCGGTCGGATCGCCAGGCGTCCAGCAGGCGCAAGGTCCTGCACCGGTTTCGGGATCATCATTGTCGCGCCGGTGTACAAATCCCCCGGTCCGCTAAGCCGGTTAAGGCGAATCAAGACAGCCTCGGGCGCCTGGTAAAAGCGGCTCAGGCTGCGCAGCGTTTCACCGAAGGGAACCTGTTCAATCGTTATGATCCCCTCGACGCCTTCCAGCCCAGGGATGAGCAGCGCGTCGCCAACCCGAATTGCTCCAGGGTCATTGATCCCATTAGCAGCCTGCAACTCATCGACCGACACCCCAAGCCGGGCAGCGATCCCCCACAGGGTATCACCTTCCTGGACAATGTAAACGGGCCCGCTGGGCTGCGCTTGCTGCGCGGCTGCGGGCTGATAAGCCGATAACCACAAACTACCGGCCAGGATGACCAGAAGCCAGTGTAAGCTGGGGCGGGAACGACGACGAACAAACCGAAACATGCGATCCAAAGATGTAGTTTACCATATAATCCCCCAACCCGAACCAAATCCCTCGCTCCACAGCTCATTGCCCTCAGCTCGTGCTATAATTGCACGGTTATATTCTATCCAGCAAGTGAGGCAACAATGATTGACGTAAATGATCTGCGCAAAGGCACCACCTTCGAAATGGATAACGCCCTGTACAAAGTGCTGGATTACCATCACAATAAACCGGGCCGTGGCAACGCTACCATCCGGGTTAAGGTGATCAACTTGCGCTCCAGCGCGACCACTGAAATGACCTTCCAGTCTGGCTACCGGGTCCAAGACGTCCGCCTGGACTTCCACAACGTATCTTACCTTTACAACGATGGGCACTTTTACTACTTCATGGACAACGAGACTTTCGAGCAGCCAGCCATCCCGGGTGAAATCCTAGGCGATACGACCCAATACCTCAAAGAGGGCATGGAGCTCAAGCTGACCTTCCACCAGGGCGAACCAATCGATGTCGAGCTGCCCATGTCGGTCGATATGGAAGTGGTCGAGGCTGCCGTTGCAGTACGCGGCGACACGGCTACCGGCGTAACAAAAAAGGTCACTACCGAGACCGGTCTCCAGGTCCAGGTGCCCAATTTTGTCAACGTCGGCGACAAAATCCGGATCAACACCCAGACCGGTACTTACGTCACGCGCGTTTAACCTGATCCCGGCATGCGCACGCCTGCAGGAAAAGAGTGCCGCTATTTCTACGGTGATTATTACCGGGGACGCAACCAGGAAGAATGCCGGCTGCTCCAACCGGCTGATTTGCGTTGGAAGCCCGAGCTGTGCAAGACCTGCCCGGTGCCGGGTATCTTGCGCGCCAATGCCTGCACCCACCTGATCCTCGAACCGCAGCTTGAGCGTCCCTTCCCGTTCATCCAGCCGCGCGTCAAAGTAAAATCCTACTGCACCAAGACCACCCGGGCCGGGTTTGACCCTCACATCGGCTGCGGTGAGTGCCACCCGCTGCCGCCGATTTTCAATGGAGACCGTTCGTGACCCTGACCCTGCTGCTCGACCTGGATGATACGCTGATTCAAAACAGCGCTCATACTTTTCTGCCGGCCTACCTGCAGGCCTGGGGTGAGTTCATGACGCCGCGCTACGATCCTCAGCGATTTAGCCAGGCCTTGCTGCTCGCCACCCAGGCAATGGCCGAACACCCCCGACCCGACCAGACCCTCCGCCAAAGTTTCAACCAGGCCTTTTATCCCTTGCTTGAAACCGATCCACTGGCCTTCTTGCCCTGCGAAGATGAGTTCTACCGCAGCATCTTCCCGAAAATCAAATCAGTCACCCGCCCGGTCGACGGCGTGATATCGTTCATCGAGACTGCCTTCCAGCGCGGCTACCGGGTGGCGATCGCCACCAACCCCTTCTTTCCTCTGACAGCCATTCAGCAGCGCCTGGCATGGGCTGGCTTGCCGGTCGAGCGTTACCCGTTTGCGCTGGTTCCAGCGATCGAAACTTTTCACTTTGGAAAACCGCACCCGGCCTACTTTGCCGAGTTCCTGGCCCAGATGGGCTGGCCAGATGGACCGGTGGTGATGGTCGGCAATGACTACGAGATGGATATCCTGCCTGCTGACCAGCTCGGCCTGGCCACCTTTTGGATCACGCCAAACGGCGAGCCGGCGCCGAAAGCACTGCGCATGCCGCACCAGAGCGGCCAGTTGGGCGACCTGCTGACCTGGCTTGACCAGATGGCTGGAGACCTACCAACGCCAGACCCGAACGACCCAGCCGGCCTGCTGGCCATCCTGCGCTCAACTCCCGCTGCGCTGGACACTCTGAGCCGCTCCCTCGCCCCCGAGCAATGGACCTGCCACCCACAGCCAGGTGAGTGGTGTCTCGCCGAGATGATCTGCCACCTGCGCGATGTCGACCGGGAGGTCAACCTGCCGCGGCTGAAAAAGATCATGGAAGAAGAAAATCCATTCCTGGCCGGCCAGGATACTGATGCCTGGAATAGCGAACGCTGCTACCATTTCCAGGATGGGCCAGACGCCCTGCACAGTTTCAACGCTACCCGGATTGAGCTACTGGGGCTACTTGACTCCCTTGATGCTGAAGCCTGGCAGCGCACTGCCCGGCATTCGATCTTCGGCCGTACCGACCTGGCCGAAATGGTTAAGATCATCACCAGCCACGACCGGCTGCATGTCGGCCAGTTTCTGAACGGCCTGAAGGCCGCTGCCTGAGCCGCTTATTTTCTTGCTCTGCTGGCCGGTTTTCCAACCCGATTAGTTTTTAGCGCCTCCATTCAATCCCCTGAGTGTTATAACCGCTAAGTTCCGCCACCGGGAAGGTGCTGCGATCGCTTGATCTTCTTTAAAAATTGGCAAAGCCGATTTTTTAGAAGATCCGCTATGTACCTTCACAACAGCAAAGTTTGCTTAACCTTACTTTAAGGAGATAAACCATGCCTCAACGGGTTGTCATCACCGGGCTTGGCGCGATCAGCCCGATTGGCAGCGATCCAGATCGCATGTGGGCGAGCTGCATCGCTGGCCGCTCAGGCATCGGCCCGATTCGCGGCTTCGATGCCAGCGAATTCAAGTCCCGGATCGCCGCTGAAGTGCTCGATTTTGACGCTGGCGCACTGTTCGGGACGAAAGAAGCCCGCCGGATGGACCGCTTCACCCAGTTTGGCCTGGCGGCTGCCATCCAGGCCGTTGCCGATGCCCGCTTGGAGATCAACGATTCTAACCGTGACCGGATTGGTGCGGTGATCGGTTCGGGGATTGGCGGATTGGGCACAATCGTCGAAAATATGAAAATCCTGAACGAAAAAGGCCCTTCCCGGGTTAGCCCGTTCATGGTGCC
>JAYRWF010000113.1:0-8246 GCA_041918195.1 Anaerolineales bacterium | reverse complement strand
ATGAGGCGGATAAATAGGCCAGGCGCACAGGGTCTTCCGGGAACTGACCCAGGTCGTACTGCCCTGCACCCGATTCGCTAAGAGTCAAAAAGTAGCGCTCAACTCGCCGGTGTAGCTGACTCCCCGCTTGTTCCAACAACTCATCATTCTCA
Source organism: Anaerolineales bacterium (assembly GCA_041918195.1). Classification (GTDB taxonomy): domain Bacteria; phylum Chloroflexota; class Anaerolineae; order Anaerolineales; family UBA4823; genus CAZAGA01. The sequence goes on along the minus strand of JAYRWF010000113.1, from coordinate 8,094 downwards.
ACGGTCAACTCTAACAGCTCGACATAACCAACCAGATAGGGTTGTAAATCTGGCTCCAGGGAGACAATTTCAAAGCGTTTTTCGCCGGTGGCAGCGATGTTCATCCGCCCATCTGGCAGGTGTTGAACCTGGATGATCCGAGCGGTGGTACCAATCCGATGGGGTTGAGCCAGCGGACCCATAGCTTCCTGGCCTGAATGGATCAAAACCACGCCAAAAGGCTGCTTATGCTGGATACACTGGTTGATCATCAGCTTGTAGCGCTCTTCGAAGATGTGCAACCGAAGCGGTGCACCGGGAAATAGAACCGTTTGGAGGGGGAATAACGGAAGTTCGATCATGGACTGATTCTAACATGTTCGCATCGCTGCGTCTTTCTAGAATTCGGATCAATCGAAGCAATGACTATCCTATATAATATCCTTAATCAAATCCTATTCATCCTTCTATGGAGCAATATATGTCAAACAATCTGTCTATTGATACCAAAAACACCTGGTCAGAGCGGCAAGACCGGCTGGCCAAGGCAATCGAAAGATCTCAACTCGACGGGCTGATATTGAACCCGGGACCCAGCCTGACCTACCTGACCGGCCTGAATTTCCACCTGATGGAGCGTCCGGTGGTAGCATTTTTCGTCCCCGGGCAGCCTGTCGTCCTGGCGATACCCGAATTAGAAGCTGCCAAAACTGCCAACCTGCCTTTTCCGGCACAGGTATTCCTGTATGGCGAAGACCCGATCACCTGGCTTGTGGTATTTCAAAGTGCGGCCAAAGCAGCCAGGGCGAAGGGGAAGCTAGGAGTTGAACCAACCCGAATGCGTTTCCTGGAATTGCGCCTGGTTGAATCGGCTGCACCAGAAGCTGTTTTTCTCTCTGGGGAGGAACTATTAGCTGGCTTGAGAATGCGGAAATCCGCCAGCGAGCTATCCTTGATGCGCCGAGCGGTTGAAATTGCCCAGACTGCCTTGCTAGAGACCCTATCATCGATAAAAGTCGGGATAACCGAGCGCCAGATCGCCGCTAAACTAACCTGGCAAATGCTCCAGGCTGGGGCGGATTCAGAGACTCCTTTTTCTCCAATAATCTCAGGCGGACCGAACAGCGCCAATCCGCATGCTTCGCCTTCCGACCGGACGTTTCAGCCTGGCGATCTCCTGGTGATCGATTGGGGCGCGTATTACCAGGGCTATTGCTCTGACCTGACCCGCACCTTTGCCCTGGGTGAGGTGGAGCCAGAATTGCGCCAAATAGCCAAAATCGTCCAAGAAGCCAACCAGGCTGGCCGTGCGGCTGCCCGCCCTGGCGTATCTGCGGGGGCAGTGGACGAAGCTGCTCGGGCGGTTATTGAAAAGGCTGGTTATGGCCGCTATTTCACCCACCGCACGGGACATGGCCTGGGGATGGAAGGCCACGAAGGACCCTATATGCGGGCAGGCAACCCCTTGATTCTCGAACCGGGAATGACCTTCACAGTGGAGCCAGGCATCTACCTGCCTGGCAGGAACGGCGTCCGGATCGAGGATAACCTGGTGATCACCGAAAGCGGAAGTGAAACCCTGAGCAACTTGCCTCGCGAATTAATCCAGCTCGAAATCTGAAACGCAAGCTTTTCAAGGGAGGGGTCATGATTCAAAAAAACGCCGAACCCTTTTTCTTTCCAGGAGGTCCAGTGGGCTGCCTGTTGGTACACGGCTTCACCGGGACGCCAAATGAAATGCGTTGGTTGGGGGAGTACCTGGCAACTCAAGGCCATAGTGTTCTGGGTGTACGCCTGGCCGGCCATGCCACCTGCGTTGAGGACATGCAGCGCACCCATTGGAAAGATTGGTTTGCCAGTGTTGAAGATGGATACCATTTGCTATCGGGCGTAGCCCAAGAAATATATGTTGTGGGTCTTTCTTTGGGAGGCATCCTTGCCCTAACATTTGCATCCAGCCGTTTTACCCAAGATTGCTCGCTGGCAGGAGCGGTCGCGATGGCGACGCCGCAACACCTGTGGTTCAACCCATTACTGTCCAGGAGCATAGGCTGGATCAGCCGAATTAAGCCAATCCAACCCAAGCAAGGCAGCGACTGGCACGATCCAATCGCCGAACAAAGCCAGCTCTGCTACTCAGAAAATCCGCTCCGACAGGTAGCAGAATTGCAAGATGTGTTGGTTGAAATGAACAAAGGCCTGCCCGAAATTTCGTGCCCAGTCAAGCTGATATATTCGCGTGATGACCAGACCGTCAAGCCAGAAGCAAGGCATGCCGAACTGATCTACGAAAAATTAGGCAGTCGACAAAAAAAGTTAGTCTGGATTGAAGGAAGTGGACATGTTCTGACCAGGGATTTGCAGCGAGAAGCCGTCTTCATCGAAGTAGCCAACTTTGTGAAACAGCAATCCCGGCTGAGTGTATGAGTCGCGATCTGATCCTGGTGGCGCTGGCTCTGGTAACCTGGGGCGTCGGCGAAGGGATGTTTCTTTATTTCGAGCCGATTTACCTGGAACAACTAGGCGCAGATCCGTTGGCAATTGGCAGCATCCTGGGAGGAGTGGGCATGGCCATGGCGATCTCTTATTTGCCAGCCGGCTTCCTGTCTGATCGATATGGTCGCCGGCCGATGCTGCGCCTGGCCTGGTTAATCGGCACGGCAGCCACCTGGATCATGGCTCTGGCCAACTCCCTTGGCCTGTTTGTGGCCGGAATAGCGCTGTATGGGTTCACCAGTTTCGTGGTCGTCCCGCTAAACAGCTACGTCACCCAGGCACACGGGAAGTGGAGTGTTGCCAGGACAATTACTCTGATTTCTGCTTCTTTCAACCTCGGCGTTATCATTGGCCCGCTGATCGGAGGCTGGATTGGGGAGACTTTTGGATTAAAACGCACCTTCTTCCTGGCAGCCTGCTTGTTCATTCTCTCAACTGGGTTAATCTACTTTATCCGCCCGCAGCCTATCGAAAATACGGGTAACCGTACCCCATCTCAGGCCTGGCGCGGTTTGGTTAACCGTCGCTACCTGCAGTTTCTATTCGTGATCTTTTTTGTGACCTTTTCAATCTATTTGCCCCAGCCGCTCTCGCAAAACTACCTACTGAATGAACGCGGGCTGGATCTAACCCAGATTGGTCAACTGATTTCCATCCGCAGCCTGGGAATCGTGCTGCTCAGCCTGCTTCTTGGACAGTTAAACCCTCGTCGGGGTTATCTTCTGGCTCAACTGGGAATGGCTGCCTTCAGTTTACTGCTTTGGCGAGGGACCAGCCTGCCCTGGTATATGGCGGGTTATTTCCTGCTCGGCAGCTACCAGACAGCGCGGTCACTGACCATCGCCCAGGGACGCAGCCTGGTACAAATAGATAATATCGGAGTCGGTTATGGATTGCTCGAAACTGCCATGACCAGCGCCATCATCCTGGCCCCGCCGCTGGCCGGCCTGCTCTATCAGTTGAGTCCAACTCTCATCTATTCAACCAGTTTAATCTTGATTGCTGGGGCCTTGGTTGGGACAAAATTCCTATCACCGATCCGTAGCAAAGATATGTAGTATTATTAATATAAGATTAAGGAGGAAACCATGGAAACGCTTCTAGAAAATGGCATCGCGATTAACTTGTTCTTCCAAGACCTGGGAAACTGGCTAAAATCCCCGATGGAATTTTTCTCGTTTCTGGGAACGGAGCTGTTTTTCCTGATCTTGATTCCAGCGATCTACTGGTGCTGGAACACCACATTAGGCATACGCATCGGTCTGTTGCTGATGATCAGCGCCAGCCTAAATTCCGTGCTCAAGCTGGCGCTGCATCAGCCACGGCCCTATTGGTACGACCCAATTGTTAAAGGCCTGTCAGAAGAAAGCTCCTTCGGCATTCCTTCCGGCCACGCACAAAATGCGGTAGCTGTGTGGGGTGGTATTGCCAGTTGGATCAAAAGATCCTGGGCCTGGAGCATTGCAGTCCTGTTGATCCTGCTGATCGGCCTGTCACGCCTGTACCTGGGCGTCCACTTCCCCACCGATGTGCTGGTGGGCTGGCTATTCGGCGCACTGATCCTGCTGGCCTACCTGCAATTGGAGAAGCCTGTACAACACTGGCTGACCGGACAGAGCCTGGCTGCTCAAATTGCCATCGCCTTCTTGGGTTCCCTTTTGTTAATATTGCTCACCATCCTGGCGCGGGCGACGGCGGCGGGGTTTGTGGTTCCCACAGAGTGGGTCGAAAACGCTCGCCAGGCCTTCCCGGAGTCCGAGCCGATCAACCCATTTGGGATCAGCGGAGTATTTTCAAATGCCGGGGTCCTATTCGGTCTGGCTGTAGGAGTGATCCTTCTCCGCCGGCAGGGCGGCATGAATCCCAGTGGCCCGGCCTGGCAGCGCCTGATGCGCTTTGTTGTCGGCCTGATCGGGGTAGTAGGGCTTTATTTTGGCCTGAGCCTGATCTTTCCACACGGGGAAGACCTGCTCGCCAACCTGCTGCGTTATGTTCGCTATGGTCTGGTGGGACTGTGGGTTAGTTGGCTGGCACCGTTGGCTTTTCGGGCGCTAAAGCTTGCCCGGCCAAGCTAGCAGAGAATTTTAGAAAAAACTGGATCAGGAAGAAAAATAGCAGAGCCATTCTTCTTCCTGATCCAGCCAAATTTCCATCAATAATCTGTTTATTCTTCCTTGGCTGCCTGGAGTTCCTTCTGGCGCTGGGAGATGATTTCGCTGGATATGTGCGCCGGAACGACCTCGTAATGCGAAAACTCCATGCTGAAGACGCCTCGCCCGCCAGTAATAGAGCGCAGATCAGTGGTGTAACGCTGCATTTCCGCCAGGGGTACCTGGGCCGTGACCACCGAGCGACCCTTTTCGCTATCCATACCCTGGATACGAGCACGCCGGGTGTTCATATCGCCCATGATATCGCCCATGTTTGCTTCTGGAACCACGATTCGGACATTATAGATCGGCTCGAGCAGAACCGGGGCCGAGTCTTTCACGGCGAGCTTGAAAGCTTCTCGAGCTGCGATTTCAAATGCGACTGGCTTTGAGTCCACCGGGTGTTCTTTCCCGTCATAAACCGAGACTTTGACTTTTCCGAGTGGAAAGCCGGCAACCGCGCCTTCTTTCATAACGCTCTTAATCCCTTTTTCAATCGCCGGCTGGTAGCTGGATGAAACTGCACCGCCGAAGACATCCCAGCTAAACTCGTAGTCCGCCTCAGACAAAGGCTCAACCTTCATCCAAACTTCGCCAAACTGACCGGAGCCTCCCGTTTGCTTCTTGTGACGGTACATCGCCTGACCCGGTTTCGTAATCGACTCCTGGTATGGCACGCGCGGCTCTTCAACATTGAGGCCAGTCTGGAACTTTACATCAGCCTTGCGAATAGCAACATCTATGTGCTGATCGCCCATTCCCTGGAGGATGGTCTGGTTGGTGCTGCCTTCCTGGTACCAGGTAAGCGTTGGATCTTCTTCTGAGAGCCGTGTGAGTGTCGGGCTAATCTTGGCCGAGTCTGCTTGAGATTTAGGTGATACCGCTACTCGGTACAACGCGTGCGGATATAGCGGGATTGGCAGTTCCAGGGGGTGATTTTTATCCGTCAGTGTGTCGCCTGTGGAAGTTACACTCAACTTAGACACCGTGGCAATATCCCCAGCGTGTACTTGCTTAACCGCAAGTTGTTCTTTGCCTCGCAGGACGTGCAAGGTGCCAAAACGTTCTTCCACAGCCTTAGCCGGGTTCCAGACCCGGGAATCGCCACTGACCAAACCCGAATAGACCCGGAAGAAGGTGATCTTCCCAACAAAGGGATCGGCAGTAGTCTTCCAAACATACATTGCCAATGGACCGCTGTCCAGGGCAGTGAGAGTCTCATCACCAGCTTTGCCCTTAGCGAGCACTGCAGGCGTCTGCGCTGGGGAAGGCATCAGATCGACGATTGCATCCAGCAAACGCCCCAGCCCGTATTCAGCTGAACCGGCGGCTACAAAAACCGGGACATATGCACCGGAGAGAAAGACCTTCTTCAAACCACGCTGAATTTCTTCAGAGGTTAGCTCTCCGCCTTCCAGGTATTTCTCAAGGAGCTCGTCTTCGCCTTCTGCTGCAGCTTCAATTAATTCCATGCGGGCAGTTTCTGCATCATCGCTCAGGGAAGCCGGAATCGGTTGGCCCTTTTTCCCATCACCTTCGTAAGCTTGCATGGTGAGTAGATCGATGATGCCCTTAAACTCACTGCGCTCACCCCAGGGAAGCTGGACCGGGATAAGACGGCGATCCGCCATTTCCTGCGCCGAAGCCAGGGCTTTGCGGAAATCTGCATTGTCACGATTCATCTTATTAATCAGGACAAAACGCGGCAGGTTAAAAGTATTGGCGTATTCCCAGGCGATTTCCGTACCAACTTCTGCACCAGAAACCGAGTCCACCAGCACGATCGCGCCATCGGCAACTCGTAAGGCAGAGATAACTTCACCCACAAAATCGTTATAACCTGGGGTATCCAGGAAATTTATTTTGTGGTCCTTATACTCAACCGGCACGAGGGCGGTGGATAGAGATATCCCCCGCCGGTGTTCCTCATCGTCAAAGTCGGCGACGGTGGAACCATCTTCGATCCGGCCTAAACGCGTGGTCGCCCCCGTGAAATGCAAAAAGGCTTCGGCCAACATCGTCTTCCCGGCGCTGCTATGCGATACCAGGGCGATATTGCGGATAAAATCAGTTGTGTATTCTTTCATTCGAGAAACCTTTCGTGGATTATTTTATTTAATAATTGCGCCAAACGGCTATTGTATGCTAGTTTCGCCCGATTGTCAAAGTTAATCTCCCGAGAATCTCAAAAGTACATGAGACCGGTTCATTTGAAAGATACAAGCAAGTTTTGCGGAGATTTATTTATAGAGTAAAATCATCCACATGAGTATATTGCGGCGGTTGATTTATAGTTTCTGGTATTTCCGTAAACCTCCCTGGGATACAGGCATATCACCGCCGGAATTGCTGGCATTTATCAATGCCCATCCCCATGGCCGGGCACTAGACCTGGGCTGCGGAACAGGCACCAACTGCATCACCCTGACGCGCCATGGCTGGAGCGTTATCGGGATTGATTATGCACTGCCAGCGATCTTGTCTGCACGACGCAAGGCCCGCCAGGCAGGACTCCAGATCGATCTGCAAGTTGGAGATGTACTTAATGCATTAATCCCAGAGGGGTCGATGGATCTAATTTTGGATATGGGTTGTTTTCACCACCTAAACCCAACTCAGAAACAACTCTATCGAGATAACCTGAAACGCTGGCTGGCAGCACAAGGTTTTTTTATGCTATATGGGTTCCTTAAGTCAGAAACTGACCAGGACAGCATCGGGATTGAGCCACAGGACATCACTGAGCTTAGCAACCACTTTGAGCTGCTCCATCGTCAGGATGGGATCGATCGGATGCGCCGAGCTTCCACCTGGCTGAAATTTCAAAGAACCACCTGAACGGATGGTAGAAGATGCACATCTTATTTCTATTTTTAGATGGTATCGGTCTGGGACGCAATGACCCTTACAGCAACCCCTTTGCCCGTGCCGAGCTACCCAATTTTCACGCCTTGCTGAGCGGTTACCGGATGATCGAAAAGGTTGCCCCGCTGCATACAATGCGAGCTTCCTTATTAGCAGTGGATGCCGGCCTGGGAGTTAATGGCGTTCCACAATCAGCAACTGGACAAGCTGTACTGCTGACTGGGCTTAATGTACCCGCCCAGATCGGTTACCATTTTGGGCCTTGGCCGAACGAGGCAGTTACCCGGACACTGAAAAATGGTAACCTGTTTAGCAAAGTACTCAAAGCTGGAAAACGAGCCGACTTTTTGAACGCCTACCCGCAACGCTATTTCGAGGCTATTCAATCCGAAAAACGACTCTACTCTTCAATCCCGCTGGCTGCGACCAGCGCCGGCCTGGCGCTAAAAACTAGCCAGGATTTAATGGATGGAAGTGGAATATCAGCCGATTTCACTGCGCAGGGCTGGCGAGAGAATCTTGGCCTGCAAGACACGCCCCTATTGACCCCCGTTCAGGCCGGTGAGCGCCTTGCACGGCTGGCGAAATTATCGGATTTTTCGTT
>JAYRWF010000112.1:0-1747 GCA_041918195.1 Anaerolineales bacterium | reverse complement strand
TCGACCCAGGCGAAATCGGCGCCGCGCCGTTGCTGGGCTTCGATGGCCTGGTTTTCAAAGCCCATGGCCGCTCGGATGCCCGGGCTGTCTTGAACGGTATCCGCACTGTACGCCAGGCGATCGAAGCTGACCTGCTGGCGAAAATCCGCACGGCCGTCCAGGAGCAAATCGCTCACCTGCCAGCCGAAACTGTATCCAATCCTACCACCCAGGAATAAGGCATGAACATCTTTACGAATTTATCAATGATCAAACGCAACGCCCGGATCGGCCAAATCGGGATGATCGCTGGCCTGATCGTGTTGGGCGGCGGGATGGTTTTATCCTTCACCCCGGCCTACCAGCAGTATTTTTACCTCTCCCTGCTGTCCTTGCTGCTCGGTTTCATCTTCTCCCAAGTCGGCATCTATTTCACCGGTCACTTCGGCCGCCGGCCGCGCCCAGATGAACAGCTTAACCAGGCCTTAAAAGGGCTGGATGGCAAATACAGCCTGTTCCATTACATGACCGGCGTGCCGCACTTGCTGGTCGGGCCGGCTGGCATATGGCTACTGATGCCGCGCTCACAGCGCGGCCGGATCACTTTTTCTAAGGGGCGCTGGAAACAACACGGCGGGAACTGGTATTTGAAGATGTTTGCCCAGGAAGGCCTGGGCAGGCCGGATATCGATTTGCAAGCCGAAATGGAAAAGGTCAACCAGTATTTTCAGAAGAATAACACTTCGGGCCTTGAGCTGCCAGCAATCCAGGCGGCGCTGGTCTTCACCCATCCAGAGGTGAAAATCGATATCCCGGAGGAAGAACAGCCACCGGCTTTCACGGTGAGCGCCGATAAGCTGAAAGAGGTAATCCGCAAGACGGCCAAGTCAAAACCGCTCAGCCCACAGATCGTGCAGCAAATCCTGGAACTGCTACCCAAAGAATCCAAGTAAGCAAACAAAAACAGGCGCAGCGAGCGCCTGATTTTGTTTGCTTGATAGGAGTTGGACTATCCCTTCAGAAAATCGTCGAGGGCTTCCTTGCTGATCCGGTAAGCATTGCCAATTTTCTTGGCCTTCAGGTCGCCGGCGGTAATCGCGGCGAGCACGTCCTCTTCAGCCACGCGCAGGTACTGGGCGGCTTCTGTCGGGGTCATCACCGCAGGGGTGGCTGGAGCCGCCGGGCCGGTCGCGGGCGGAGTCTGCCCAGCGGCAGCCCCACCACCGGTCATGCCCTGCAGGGAGGAAGCCAGCACGTTGCCGACGCCAAGGCCTGCGCCGATGCCAGCCGTCAGGCCAGCGCCGCCGCTCGGATTCTGGGCGGCATCGCGCATCGCGTCAGCAGCCTGCAGTTGGGTGTAGGTCTGCATATCGAGCATACCCATTGCCCGCAACTCTTCGGCCGATTTGGTGGAGGGCTTCAGGTTCTCAATGTAATAGCTCTTCAAGGTCAGGCCAAGAGCCAGGAAATCGTCCTGCGCCTTGGCGCGCACACCTGCCCCAAGCTCTTCAGTCAGGCCAATGAGTTCAGGCACGCTGTGCTTGGCAGCCGTTTCGCCGAGCAGGTCCTGCAGTTTCGACATCAGCATCGAGCGCAAGCGGCTCTCGATATCGGTGGTGCGGTAAGCGCCCTGCGCGCCGACCACCTGGTTGACGAACTGCTGGGGGTCCTTGACCTGGAAGCTGTAAGTGCCAAAGCCCTGGAGTAGCGCCACGCCCAGGCCCATATTCGGGTTGCGGACGATGATCGGCTGGGGTGTGCCCCACTT
>JAYRWF010000111.1:0-2919 GCA_041918195.1 Anaerolineales bacterium | reverse complement strand
TGGACGCTTTCGATAGAAGAGGGCCTGGTTGGGTACACCATCCGATCCGGAGAGCCCATCCGGCTTTGTACGGCCGGAGAGCGCCTGGATTTCATTGAGCAGCGCCAAATCAAGCCGGTTGGGCAGCCCTGTCGCTCCTGGCTATCTGCGCCGTTAATTATCGATGAAAAACGAGTCATCGGCGCGATTGCAGTCCAGGATTACCAGCGTGATGGTGCGTATGATGAACATGACCTGGATCTGCTGAACCGCCTGGCCAACCACCTGGCGGTGGCGATCTACAAAGCCCAGTTGTGGGAGCGCTTGCAGCGCAGCTTGAACCAGCGCGAGATGCTCTACAAGATCACGACATTTTTAAGCGCCGGACCATCCACCCGGCCAGAGTGGATCTGGTGGGCGTTCTTGCATGGCGTTACTGCTGGTCACGGCCTGGGCTTCAACCGGGCGATGATTTTCTCCTGGCAGGCAGATCCAGCGAACCCGGATGCAGGCCTGCTCAGCGGTTGGCGTGGAATTGGAGACCTGGACCGCAATGCCGCCGGTAACACCTGGGACCGGATGAAGCATACCGGGATTGACTCGCTGGATGCATTTCTAAAGTTATCAATCTCTGACTTCGATCATACCCCGGTCCAACAGGTTCTGAAGGATGTCACCATCCAGGTGCATAGCGGGTCGGAAGATATCTTCTCCCGAGCGGTTTTTCGACAAGAAGCGAGTGTCGCCGATGGCCGGGTTCTTTTCCCGGCCGCCCAGGCCTTCAGTGCAGCCTTTGACCCAATTGAATATGCGGTCGTACCGCTCCGCCTGGGAGAGCAGCTACATGGCGTTTTGGTGGTGGATAATAACTTCAACCATGTGCCGATCGATGAAGAGAGCCTGAAATTGTTGCGCTCTTTCACCGAGGTTTTCTTGACCGCCTTGCACAACCTGGAGCTCAGCCGCAATCTTGAACAGCAGATCAAGACCGTGCGCAGCCATTACCAGGTCGTTACGGCCTTGCGCGCCTTGCCGAATAAGGATGAAAGCCTGGATTTGATCGTTCACTCGTTGCAGGAGCTATATGACCTGGATACCTGCACCTTTGGTTTGGTGAATCCAATCCAAAAAACCATCCAATTCGACCTGCGTCACCAACTGGGGATTGACCGGACGGTCCAGATCGCGCTGGATTGCCTGCCAGTGGATGTCTGGGAGCATCTCAACAACTCAGATTCTCCCTTTGTGATTCGGGAATTGGACGAGCGGCCAGATGTCTGCGCCTTGCTGGTTCGGAAAGATCTCCATTCGATGGTATTCCTGGCGGTCAAAGATATGGACGGGGCGCTGCGTGCCATCTTGACCATGGGCCGCTGCGCAGGACTGACCGTCAAGCCGGAAGATTACTCTAGCCTGCACGCCCTGGCGGGGCAAGCCGGCCTGGCGATCCAAAACGCCGAGTTGTTCGAGCGCCTGGACCTGCAGCTTCGCGCCCAAAAGCTGCTCCTGGCGATCGGCCAGCGCATCAGCGGGGCGGTGGCCGAAGCAGATCGCAATGTGCTCCAGGTGATCGCCGACAGCGCCCAGGAATTGACCGGCGCCGATTGCGTGGTCGTGTATCCTTACTTTAAAGAAGGCCGCCGTTATGATAAGCAGAACATTGCTTCGAATGGTTTGTGGTACAAGAAAAAGCCCGAAGAATTTACCGATAAGGAACGCACCCGCCGCAGCATGACCGATATCGTTCTGCGGAATGAGTTATTGATCGTAGACAAAGTGTCAAGTGGCAGCGACCGGCACGGCAAGCTGAAGATCACCGCCCCGGCCGGGTTTTTACAGCGCGAAGCGATCCAATCCTTTATCGGCATCCGCCTGGAGACCCAGGCCGAGTGGGTCGGCGCCTTGTTCGTGAATTTTCGGAGCGAGCATTATTTTACCGAGGATGAAATCCTGGCCATCCAGGCCTTTGCCACCCAGGCCGCGATCGCGATTGACAAGAACCGCCTGGTCGATCGGGTCCAGTCGCTGTATGCCTCGCAATTGCTGGCGCTGCGCGGCTTGCGGCGAGCCGAGCAGAAAGTCAGCAATCCTGACCGGGACCAGGATGAGGTCTGGCAAATCATCCTCCAGGCAGCAGTCGATGTTTCTGGGGCCGATCGCGGCTGGTTCCTGGTCAAAGACGAAAATTCGACCGAATTGACCCTTGGCGCGAAAGTAAAGATCCCTCCGGCCAGCCTGGCGGCTTTTGCCCAAATTCGCCAGGGCAAACAAGGCATCACCGGCTGGGTGGCGGAACACTGCCGCAGTGTCCGGGTGGGCGATGTCAAAAAAGATCGCCAGTGGAAGGAGCGCTATCTCCGACACGTCGCCTCGACCGCCTCAGAGATGGTTGTGCCGATCCTGATCGGCCCTGGTCGCGAGCTGGTCGGGGTGATTGACCTGGAGAGTGACCGAAAATACGCCTTCAGCCGGGACATGCAGAAGTTGGTCGAATCGTTAGCCTCCACCGCCGCGGTCGCCCATCAGAACGCTGGTTTGTACCACCAGGTTGAACAACGCCAGAAATATTTGAGTGCCCTGCTCCGGGCCAGTAACGCAATCAACGCCAGCCTGGACCGCCGGGAGATCCTCGATCTGATCCTCGAGCAGGCCGTGGGTTTGACCAAAATCGAAGGCACTTCGCCGCATTTTGGCACGATTATGCTCAAAGAAGGCGCGACCCTGACCTTCACCAATGTCTATCCGGGTGATGATTATCCCTACTTGATTGGTAAAATTGGCGAGCGGATTTCATTATTGGAGGGCGTCGTTTCCCCCAACGGTGAGCGGCGCATTGGCGTGACCGGCCGGGTGGCCCTGACCCAGGCGCCTAAAATAGTCCCCGATGTTCGGTCGGATCCGGATTACCTGCCATTCTCCCAATACACGCTTTCCGAGCTG